>JALNXC010000295.1 GCA_023230535.1 Alkaliphilus sp.
AATCCGTCATCCTTGCATAAAAAAGGTTTAGAGGTGGAAAGAGAAATAAAAAAAGTGAGGAGAATAGTAGCTAAAGCGCTGGGCTGTGAGGAACAAGAAATAATATTCACATCCAGTGGCACAGAAGCGAATAATCTGGCAATTAGGGGCATGATCGATGCTTATAAGAAAAATGGGAATCATATTATAACATCTGTGATAGAGCATAAATCCGTATTGAATACATTTAATCTGCTGGAAGAGCGGGGATTTGACGTTACGTATTTAGAAGTGGATAAAAAGGGATTTATATCTATTGAACAGCTGAAGGGTGCGATCAATGACAATACAATTTTGGTTGGCCTGATGCATGTTAATAATGAAATAGGTAGTATTCAACCCATAGCGGAGGTAGGCAGAATTATTAAAAATATAAATAATAGAACCTTGTTTCATGTAGATGGGGTTCAGGCATTTGGAAAGATTAAATTCAATCTAAAAGATATGGAAGTGGACAGTTTTTCAATAAGCGGGCATAAAATTCATGGGCCGAAAGGGATTGGTGCTTTATATATTAAAAGAGGAACCAAAATCAATCCGTTGTTGACCGGCGGGAATCAGGAAATGGGACTTAGATCAGGTACTGAAAATGTGCCCGGGATATATGGATTAGGGGCGGCAGTCAAATTTGCTATGAGTGAGCTGGACAAAAATATTGAATATTTAAACGGATTAAGAAATTATTTTATAGATGTATTTAAAAGTAAAATTGATGGTATATATATAATATCGGAAAAGAACGATAAATTTGCTCCGCATATTATCAGCATCTCTTTTCCTGGGGTGAAAAGTGAAATTATGCTCCATAGCTTAGAGCAGGACGGAATTTATGTATCCTCCGGTTCGGCATGTTCATCCAAAAGGAAGGAATATAGCCATGTATTAAAAGCGTTAAGCATCAGTGATAATTTAATTGATAGTTCAATTCGATTCAGTTTATCCTATATAAATACAAGGGATGAAATAGATTATACAGTGGAAAAAGTAAAAGAACATTATATTAATTTAAGAGACATTATTGGGAGGTGATAATATTGTGAAAAAGGTAATAATAGTCCGTTATGGTGAAATAGCACTCAAGGGGCTTAATAAAAGATTTTTTGAAGGCAAATTAGTGAGCCAAATTCGACATGCTTTGTCAGATCTGAAGGAAATTAGAATATATAAAGCTCATAGCAGAATTTATGTGGATATTGCAGATCATGATGTGCGGGATGTAACCGATAGGTTGAAAAAAATATTTGGAATAGTTTCGCTCAGTGTTGCAAAAATATTTGATGTAGACATGGATAAGATTAAAGAAGTAGCATTGAGGGAACTTAAGGATAGAATTGCTTATGATAGCAGCATCAAAACCTTTAAGGTAGAGAGCAGGAGGGGGGATAAAAAATTCCCGTTACAATCTCCGGAAATCAGCAGGGATGTGGGTGCATATTTACTTAAAAACACTGACAATATTTCTGTCGATGTACATAATCCCGATATTATTATTTATGTGGAAGTAAGGGACAGGGCATTTGTCTTCAGCGATAAAATTGACGGATTTGGGGGATTACCCTTAGGAAGTAACGGAAAGGCAATGTTGCTTCTTTCCGGGGGGATAGACAGTCCGGTAGCCGGTTGGCTTGTAGCTAAAAGGGGTGTAGAAATAGAAGTCATGCATTTTCACAGTTATCCCTTTACCGGTGAAAGGGCAAAAGAAAAAGTAATTGATCTGAGTAAAATACTCTCGTCTTACTGTGGTAAAATTAAATTACATTACATAAATTTATTACCCATTCAAAAAGAGATAAATGAAAAGTGCCCGGCGGAGGAGATGATAGTTCTATCCAGAAGATTTATGATGAAAATAGCGGAAAAAGTAGGAAAGGCCAACAAATGCGATGCATTAGTAACGGGGGAAAGTATCGGGCAGGTAGCGAGTCAGACGGTAAAAAGCCTATATGTTATCAATGAATCTGTTGAAATGCCGATATTCAGACCATTAATAGCTATGGATAAAGTGGATATTGTAAATCTGGCTAAGGAGATTGGGACCTATGAAACATCAATATTACCCTTTGAAGACTGTTGCACCGTATTTCTTCCGAAACATCCGGTCACTCAACCCAAGCTTGACAAAATTCTTAAATCTGAAGCAAAATTAGATGTGGATAGCCTTATTGACGAGGTTATAAATAAAATGGAAGTAGAAATAATTGATGTTAGCGATTAACAGATGAAGATATTTTTGCCTGTTTTTTAAAATTAGGTAACAGGTGTTTTGCAGGATAGGGGTATTCCATCTGTCTTAAAACAAAATCTAAGAGGGTTTAAATAAAGGGGGGGAAGGTCAATGATAAGATTTTTAATAAGGTGGCTTATAAGTGCTGTTTCAATTTATATAATAACATATTTACCCATAGGAATCGCAGTATCCGGTTTTAAATCTACAATTATAGCGGCAGCAATTTTAGGTATCATAAATGTATCAATTAAACC
The DNA here is from genome assembly GCA_023230535.1 of Alkaliphilus sp. GTDB lineage: Bacteria > Bacillota > Clostridia > Peptostreptococcales > Natronincolaceae > JAAZJW01. The sequence continues at coordinate 2,521 of JALNXC010000295.1, forward strand.
TATTTTAATAATTTTAACCCTGCCGATCAACATAATAACTTTGGGGTTATTCACATTTATTATTAACGGTATTGTATTAATAATAACATCGTATGTTGTTGTCGGT
>JALNXC010000296.1 GCA_023230535.1 Alkaliphilus sp.
AATCAAAAAACAGTACTTCATCAGTACTTCAAACCTGAAGGAGGTGTATCATATGAAAAGAACATATCAACCGAAGAAAAGAAAAAGGTTCAAAGAACACGGATTTAGAAAAAGAATGTCAACAAGTTCCGGCAGGAGAATAATAAAAAACCGTAGATTAAAGGGCAGAAAAAAACTGACCGCATAGGCCGCAAAGGGGGCCTTTTTCTGTAGTTAGGAAGGGTTGGTGAAGCTGATAGATGAGAGCCATCAACAGGTTAAAAAAAAATGAGGATTTTAGAAGGGTTTATCAAAAAAAAAGATCGATGGCAAACAAATTACTTATTATTTATATTTTAAAGAATAAATACGAATATAATAGGGTAGGCTTTACTGTTTCTAAAAAAGTAGGGAAGAGCGTTATAAGAAATCGTGTAAAAAGATTATTGAGAGAAAGTTGTCGCTTAAATGAGGAGAAAATATTGCAAGGATATGATATTATATTTATAGCAAGGAATACGGCGTCGAAAGCTTCGTATAAGGAAATAGAAAATGCCATGATGCATCTGTTTGGAAAGATGAAATTAGTAAAGAAACTATAAAACACTGGAGAATAAAATAATGTCCAAGATAATTATTTTTTTTATTGAGCTATATAGGAAATATATATCCCCTTTAAAAAAGCCTAGTTGTAGATTTTATCCCACTTGTTCACAATATAGTTTGTTGGCTTATGAAAAATATGGTGTTTTTAAGGGAAGTTACTTAGTTTTAAAGAGAATATTAAGGTGCCATCCCTTTCACCCAGGAGGATACGATCCTATTAAATAACATATCAATATGTATTGGGGGGTTTTAAATTTGAATGCTTTAGCAAAACCATTGGGTGCACTGTTAAAGTTAATATTTGATTTAACAAACAATTACGGATTATCCATAATAATCTTTACCGTAATAGTAAAATTATTAACTGTCCCTTTAACACTAAAACAAACAAGATCAATGAGGGAAATAAATGAAATACAACCCAAATTAAAAAAGCTGCAGGAGAAGTATAAAAATGACAAAGAACAATTAAACGTAAAAACCTTGGAACTGTATAAAGAGCATAATATAAATCCGTTTGGGGGATGTTTTCCTTTATTAATTCAACTTCCGATCATTGTTGGCTTATTTGCTGCCTTGAGAGAACCGGCTAAATATGTTTTTGAATCTGAAGCAGTTTATAAGACTATAAACACCAGTTTTTTATGGTTAACTGATTTGGCAATACCGGATCCATATTTATGGGGATTGCCTTTACTTGCGGGGTTGACAACATATTTATCTTCAGTGACTGTATCCACGGGAGGGCCTACCGATCAAAATCAAAAAATAATGACATATTTTATGCCGATCATGATTTTTTGGTGGGGGAAGAGTTTCCCGGCAGGTCTTACACTATATTGGGTAGTCAGTAATGCATTTCAAGCAATTCAACAACTTGTAATCAGGAGGCCTCAGATAAAAATAAAGGAGGGTTTGAAATAGTATGAAGTTGTTAGAGTCAACGGGGAAAACGGTTGAAGAGGCCATTGCTCTGGGATTAAGGGAGTTAGATACGGAAAGAGAGCGGGTAGATGTAAAAATACTTGAGCTGCCTAGTAAAGGGTTTTTTGGCATAATAGGATCTAAACCGGCAAAGGTGAGATTAACTATGCTAAATAGGCCCGAAGATAATGCAAGAACATTCCTGGAAAATTTGTTTAGAGCGATGGAAATGGAAGTGACTATGGATATCGAGCAGAGGAACGATACATTGTTAGTAAATATAGAAGGTTCAAATATGGGTATAATTATTGGAAGAAGAGGCCAGACATTAGATTCTATACAGTACTTATTAAATTTAGTTATAAATAAAAATAGTGATAAATATATCAAAGTATTTGTGGATACGGAGAATTATAGAAAAAAGAGAGAAGAAACATTGATCAGGTTGGCGAGTAAAATGGCTAATAAGGTACGTAAAATCGGTAAAACCATAGCCTTGGAGCCTATGAATCCTTATGAACGGAGGATTATTCACGCCAGTTTACAAAATAACCCCTTTATACAGACATACAGCGAAGGGGATGAACCTTACAGAAAAGTCATCATCTCATTGAAAAATAAAAATTATTAAATTTCAAATAAGGGGCGGTCTTTCCCGGCTATTGCCGGACAGGGATCGCCCTCTACTATGTAGAAGGCCGGGCAAATATTGCAGTTGTCTGATAATGTATCGTATCGTATATTAAAAATAGCTGTATATTACACTCTCATCGCGGTTTGAAATTTTGATGGCTCCAACAGCTCCCTTCAAATAAAAAACCTAAAATTCGCGAACTCGCTACGCTCGGACAGCGCGCAATTTTTACGGTTTTTTACTCTCAGGTCGCTGGGAACCATTACAAAATTTCAAAAGCGATTCGTTTTGTAATACACAGCTATTTTAAAAAGCAGGAAAGTGCCCCCAGCCTTTGTTCCGTCCTAACTATGAGGTTAGAAAATATCTTAAAATTTAATATAAAATACTAAGTGAATGCATTTGAGAATATGATTATAATTCCCAGCGAATGAAGATGAAAAATACGTGAAACAACCTGCATG
>JALNXC010000297.1 GCA_023230535.1 Alkaliphilus sp.
AGCCTGACGATTATCGCAACTGCATTGGTTGAAACGGGAAGCAGGATGGATGATGTTATATTCGAAGAATTTAAGGGAACGGGTAATATGGAGATCCATTTGGATCGCAAACTGTCCGAAAGAAGAATCTTTCCGGCGGTGGATATCAACAAATCCGGTACCAGAAGAGAGGATCTGCTGTTAAATCAGTTGGAACTCGAAACCATTTGGAATATAAGAAGAGCCATGAGCAACAGTCCCGTGCAGGATGTTACGGAACATATCATCAATTCGTTGATTGAAACCCGGGATAATAATGAATTCATAGAGATGATCAGGAAACGATTATAAAAACGAGATTTCTCACTGCCTTCGGAATGACATGATTCGTCATCCTGAGATGTGCAGTATAGACGATGCCCGCGAAGGATCCTGATTCGTCATCCTGAGACTTTCAGTATAAACGGAACCTGCGAAGGATCTCAAAATAATATCTTGCGGTAGAAAAGGAGCTGTGCTATAATATAATAGTTGTAATTCGAATAATCATGTTTTCGGCGTATGTAGAGAGAGGTGAAGACAATGAAAAAGGATATACATCCCGAATATCAAGAGGTAAATGTAACCTGTGCATGCGGAAACACTTTTAGAACAGGTTCAACCCAAAAAGAGATCAGGGTAGAGATATGTTCACAATGCCATCCGTTTTTCACAGGCAAACAAAAAAGTGTTGAAAAAGGCGGACGTGTTGAAAGATTTAAAAAGAAATTTAATATGTAATTTTAAAATAGAAGGGATTGAATTGTTGTATAATTTAGTATAATACGGCACAATCTAATATCAAAACAATTTGCCATGATGGGAAGCAGTAGGTTATCAATTATTTTCAGAGAGTTATTGGCAGGTGAAAAATAACAAGGATAATAGCCGAACTCGTCCCGGAGCCATCGGGGTGAAACAGCAGTAGCCCCGGTCGTTGACCTCGTTACGGTTATTGAGATGATTATTTTTTATATTATGTTATTGTTATAAAAATCCTATACCTGTGCTGTCCTGAGACGGACATAATACGTTTGACCGGCGAAAGAACTGTGCTTAGAAACAGTGAAAATTTCCGTTGATGTTTATTGAAACATAATATATATAAAAATAATCAAATAGAGTGGTATCGCGACCTTTCGCCTCTATATTCGGAGACGGAAGGTTTATTTTTTGTTGTATGGGCGGATCCGCGTGTCCGCCTGTTGGAGGCCGGGAATCGGAGGCCGGGGTTCCAGAGTTATAAAAGATCAGGCACACCGGCAAGCTGATATCCGATTTCTAGACGGTAGGGGCGGACCCATGTGTCCGCCCGAAATTAAGATAAGGTTTCAATAAAGGAGCTGAAGAAATGAAACAATACAATCCAAAAAAGGTAGAGAGCAAATGGCAACAAATCTGGGAGACCGAGGGAGCCTTTCACGCCTCAAACGATAAAGATAAAGAAAAATATTACGCTTTGATAGAATTCCCGTACCCATCGGGAGAAGGCCTGCATGTAGGCCATCCGCGTCCATATACGGCTCTCGATATTATCGCAAGAAAGAGAAGGCTACAGGGGTATAATGTTCTTTATCCCATAGGTTGGGACGCCTTTGGGTTGCCGACGGAGAATTATGCCGTGCAAAATAAAATTCATCCTGCGACAGTTACAAAAAATAATGTCGTCAGATTTAAGAAACAACTGCAGATGCTCGGTTTGTCCTTCGATTGGTCGAGGGAAATAAACACCACGGATCCTAAATATTATAAATGGACACAGTGGATATTTTTGAAACTCTATGAAAAAGGATTGGCATATAAAACGGAGATGGCAATCAATTGGTGCCCCAGTTGCAAGATCGGGCTTGCAAACGAGGAGGTTGTAAACGGCCGTTGTGAAAGATGCGGAGCCGAGGTTGTCAGAAGGCAAAAAAGCCAGTGGATGCTCAAGATTACGGAATATGCGGAAAGGCTCCTGAATGACTTGGATATAGTGGATTATATAGATAGAGTAAAGATTCAGCAGACAAATTGGATAGGTAGGTCCGAAGGTATGGAGGTGGATTTTGAAATCACCGGCGGTAAAAAAATAACCGTGTATACGACGAGGCCGGATACATTGTTTGGCGCTACATACATGGTAATTTCGCCCGAACATCCGTACATTGAAGAACTGGCGGAGCACATTGAAAATATGGATGAGCTCATTTGTTACAGAGAGGAAGCGAGCAAGAAATCGGAATTTGAAAGGATCGAGCTCGCAAAAGATAAAACCGGGGTCAAAATTGAAGGCGTAGTAGCCATAAATCCCGCAAGCGGGCAGAATATACCTATTTTTATCTCCGATTACGTGTTGATGTCTTACGGAACGGGGGCCATAATGGCCGTGCCCGGGCATGACACCAGGGACTGGGAATTTGCCAGAGAGTTCGGGCTTCCTATCATAGAAGTGGTTGCCGGGGGAAATATAGAAGAAGAGGCCTATACTGATACGGAAGAAGGTATTATAGTCAATTCCGATTTTATAAACGGATTGGAAGTAAAAGATGCCATAGTGAAGATGAACAAATGGTTAAAAGATAAAGGTTTGGGAACACCGAAGGTGAA
>JALNXC010000298.1 GCA_023230535.1 Alkaliphilus sp.
TAAATATCATATAATTTGTGAAGCTCTCGAAACCTAATTTCAATTTTTTTGACGTAAGAATTAAATTCTTCCTTCGTCTCGGTATAGCCTATAACTTGTACAAGTGTATCAAATGTACCAAAAAAATTATCACTATATTTAATATATTTCTTATGCTCTCCGTTTTGGTTTGTCTGACATCCTGATAACAATGATGCAATCAAAATTATTAAAATAGTTGTTGAAACCGTTTTCCTCATTAACATCAACTTCCCCTCTGAAAATAGTGTTTTGTATTGAATACTTATTTATTCACATTATAACATCTTAAATTATTTTTATTGCATTTGTATCGATATTTCTAAACTTCCAAAATAACATTTATATTCCAAAAGTTATTATTGCAGGAAATTGATTTAGCAAATTTATGTAAACAATATTAATACAATAAAGGGAGATAGGGTTTACAGGGCGAAACCCGAATAATAGAGCAAAAAATTTCAAATTTAATAGGGCGTCATTTTTCACCGATGTTCAAAATGACGCCCCATTTAAACTTTTTATTGTAACCCTTGCACCTTCTGAATTGTTTCTACATTATACGAAGATAACACCCTCATATATCCACTGAACATACTGTTCACTTCTTCGTCCCCCGTATCTACTAAAAGCGGCCGATGGCCTAGGGAAAGAAGTTTACCTTTAGATGCAATGACCCGTATATTTTCCTTTCCTACCCTTTTAATAACCTCTGCACTTATCTGTTGATTTCCCCTTCCGAATATATAGCCCTGTCCTCCAATAACAGTAACTATTATTTTAGTTTTATTGTCCTTTATAGTATCCAATATTTGTTTCTCACTGACATCAGACGCTATCAATTGTTTGTTTTTTACAATATCTATTCCTAAAAGAGTATTTTGTAAACCTAATTTCTCCATAATAGGCCTGGTAGACGTACCGGAACCGATTATATAATACACATCCTCGTCCTCTTCCATCATTTCAATAATTTTATCCGAAATTGCATCCAAGGCTTCCTCTTCCGAACCCACCCCGCCGGATTTGGTCACTTGGGTCAATTCTTCTTCTAAGGGAATCTGCATATACCCATAGAGCCTGGCCATTACTTCCCCTGCCCTGAATGCATCCTCATCTATATCCATTACTTCTGCTTCTATTGTTTCCATCTCTTCATTTTGAAAAAATTTTAATACCACCTCTCCTGCTGCCTTAGGATGATTTGCGTACACCGCAGAATGTATTTTCACCCCTGTCGGAATTCCGATAACCGGGACTTTACCGTTTATAGCGTTATAAATATTGCGTGCTGTGCCGTCCCCGCCTGCAAACAGTATTAGATCTACGCCTATTTCGAGCATTTTTTTGGCGGCTTCCTCCGTATCTTCGGGGCTGGAAACACCTTCTATCTTTTCTAAAACCACCGGTTCAAATCCTACCGCAATGGCTTCCTCCTCCCCCATATTTCCCGGATAGGTATAAATTTGTATTTTATCTTTAAAAGGAATAAGGGGTTTTAATGCCTTTATAGCCTTGCCCGGTGATTCCGGTTTTGCCCCCAAACTGAGTGCCTTTTCTAAAACCTCCGGCCCGTCGGTGCCTTTGAGCCCCACTTTCCCTCCCATGCCTGCAATAGGATTGACTATAAACCCTAATTTCATAAGAAATACCTCCTAAATTTTATTTGCATATAATATACTTACTCATTTTAAAATAACATTTTCATCTTTAAATTATATGTAAATATTCAATTTCAAAATATTTGTAAAATATATAAGTATTACAGCGATGCATGGATATAATTTTCAATGATATATTATCGTCTAATGAATAATTTGCTTTAGTTATTACTTTTACAATACCACTTAATTATTGTATCATAATATAATGTAATATAGGAACTTTTTTTTGACAAACCCGAAAATAAAAAATTATTTTCTACAAATTCAGTAAAAAAATAACAAAAATCCTCTTTTGGTTAAAGCCAAAAAAGGATAAAATTGTTTGATATATTTTATCTAATCTAAAGTTTTAACAAACTCATAAAAATCTTCATAATTACCCTTGTAATCTATGATTAAATCCTCCGTGATTGTGCCTATAATATGATCCTCTATGAGATATGTTTTCATACCGAGATTTTTCGCTATCATATCTTCCTCAATATCATTTCCTACCATCATACAGTGCCGCGGACATTTTTGTATAATATCTAAAACTTCTTCATAGAACTCCAATCGCGGTTTACAATAATGCATTTTCTCTAAACTTGATATAAAAATAAAATCATCTTTATTTAAGCCGGCCCATTCTATACGATGCAAGATAGCCCTTTCAGGGAAAAGCGGATTTGTCGCCACTACTAAGTCATAGCCTTTTTGTTTGAGCAAGGCTATGGAATCTATCATATATTTATTTTTAGTAGATATCTCCCTGATATTATTAAAATCCTTTTCATAAAAATCATTTAAAATAGGATTTATTATTTCAGCCCTATGATTTATCCTTTCATAAAAATCTTCAAAAAATGCTTCTTCATTAGTTTTATCGGGATCTATGTTGCTGATCATATATTTGGTCGAATCCCAAATATTTTTAACAA
>JALNXC010000299.1 GCA_023230535.1 Alkaliphilus sp.
ATGGCATGGGCTTCTGGTGTTGTTTTAATTGTTAATCCCCTCCAGCATTCTTTAGTTCTCTCGTTTCGTGATTCTGAATTACAGAAAAAACGATCAAAATCAGGGTTGTAATTTTCACAGGTTTTACAGTCTTTATCCATTGTTTTCCTCCTTTAATATTCCGTCTTCAAACCAATACCATGTATTAGGCGTAATAAGCCTATCAAGCATTTTTTTACCTACTTTTACGGTATAAACACTATGTAGACTCCATTTCTCTTCATATCGCTAATCTGCCAAAACAATCCAATTATCGCTTGTTCTGGTAATAAATACTTCAGATTCATCTGAATGTGTTTCTTCTTGCTTCCAACTGTCTGAGACTGCACAGCCTATTTTATAGACTAATACATCTCCGTCTATTAGGATTGTTTGGTTAGCCATTTATTTATCTCCAGCTTTTCTTTATTTGACATGTTCTGATATCCTCTTTCTTATAATCTCACAGTATTTTTCTTCTTTTTCCATTAATATGTAGTTTCTATTAGTATTAATTGCTGCGATAGCCGTTGTTCCAGAACCAGCACAATTATCAAGAACCAAGTCGCCTTCGTTTGTGTATGTTTTTATCAGATATTCAAATAAGGCTACTGGTTTTTGGGTAGGGTGTAAGCCTCTATCTCTGTTTATTTTTTGTATAGATTTGGGATAGTTACAATATTCTTGTGTATAATTTCCCCTTAATTGTTCTGATGAATTATGCCCTAAATTACCGCCTTTAAATTTATTGCTTTTCTGTTTGTTTATCTTAACTAAGCCCTGTGGATTATATAATGTTTTAGATTTACTAAATACTAATATATTTTCATGTATTTTCAAAGGTTGATATTTACATAATTGGAAATTTACTCCTTGTTCCTTTTCCCAAATCCACTCATACTTAAAATTTTTAACATTACTCATAACCAAAGCACTTGTAAATGGTTGACTGGCAGTTAAAACAATAGCTCCATTGTCTTTAATAATTCTATTATATTGCTCCCATAAAGGCTCAAAAGGAATAATAACATCCCACTTACAAGCCGTTGTTCCATAAGGTAAATCACATAAAATCATATCTATTGATTTATCATCAATATCTTTCATTAATTCTAAACAGTCCCCATGGTATGATTTATTTATCCTCTCCATTCCTTACTCTCACTCCTAAATTAAATACATCCTCATTGTCGTAGACAACATATTTCTGTCTCCTTACTTATAATCTTATGCTTTTCAACATGCTGGCGTTGTGAAACAATAAAGCTCGACTTTATTTTTCTCGCAACAATCACAAGTGCCTACGCCTGCGTCTATAGAGTTAAAATAAAGGCTATCAATATACTTTTCGATACAATCAAGGCAAACATTTTGGCTATTATCAAACCTTGCTTTGCTTCCAGCCTGCCCGATTGCTATTCCTCCGCTTGGTACTTTATTCATTTCAAATCCTTTCGCCTTAGCGATTAATACTTTATATCTGCAAAAAATTCTTGTAAACAATCTTTACAACCGAGGTGGTTTTTTGGTTCGATAACTAAAACTATATTCGCCCCTTTGCAGTTCGGGCAATTCTTATGCCCATTGTTCTTTTCGTATTCCTTTAGCTGCATCCCTAAAAGAATGTCGTATGTTGTAGTCATTTTCTCTCTTTTCCTTCCGCCCTGGGGCGATTAATCATCAAAACATAATTGCAAATTTGGCTTAAGATGTGTGCCTTCTGGCTTACAGTTAAAAGATTCTCCAAAATAAATTAACTCGCCGAGACGGTCTTTAAAATATTCTTTTACCTCTTTTTCAACTTTTTCCTCCTGTTATTTTTTCAAAAATATATTTGCCTATCTCCGGATGTACGCAATTTCTTAAAACTTGGCAGGGAGAATGATTATTGCCGTAATAAATAGGCTTTTCTAAGTAAATTCCTAGCCATTCTTCTAATTCTTTTATTTTTTTTAAGCTGTTATTATCAGTAAAACCTTTAGGCGATTTAGTTTTTAAAAGTCCTGGAATCATTATAAAATCTGAACTCCAGAAATAATGCCTACCAATAACAAACGTGGGCTGTATTAACGGCTTATAATAAGGCTTTACATTCTCAATAACCCATTTGCCCCTAAAAAATGTTTGTAACCATAGTATTTCTTGATATAAGCTCATGTCTGGATATTTTAAGCTTGATTTATGTTGATTACATAACTGTAATCGGGTATGACTTTGACACGGCGGGGAAGCCCATATAAAATCAAATTCCCTGAAATGTTTTCTTAAATATTCGTGGGCATCACCAACAATTACCGTATCTTCGGGATAAAGTTTTTTATAAACTTCCGCAATTTTCGGGTCAAGTTCAACTGCTGTTATTTTACATTTACTTCTATCCCATTCTTTAGCATTCCCGCCTATTCCGGCATAAAGGTTAGCTATATTTAATATTTTCACGCTATACCTCCGTTTTCAGTAGTTCCTTATTTGCAAGTTTCATATTTTTAACTTTTCTCATTTAGCTTCGCTGTAATCATTTTTTTACTGATTCCTGAAATGTCCTCAAAAACCTTATAATTAAAATTTGGCAACC
>JALNXC010000300.1 GCA_023230535.1 Alkaliphilus sp.
GTAAAACAAAATCAAGTTCGTTAAATTTATCAAATTTAACTGTTGAATTAAACTTAGAATAACCTTTAAGTATAAGTGGTCTGGAAAATGCATTGAGGGCGGCCAAACAGATAGAACGCATATGTATATCTTCATCTAAGGGAAGAATATGTTCTATAAGGCTGCACAAATTTTTGCCTACAAATTGTTTCAGACCTTCTATCAGCGATATATCTTTAACCGGACCGTATACCAAATGATCTCCCATAAAGTTAAATGCCATGCCCGCCTGATTTTTTCCTGCAAAAACTCCGCTCCATTTTGAGGAAAAAATTATTTTTTCCAGCTTGCTCGGAATCATTGACTCAGCTTCATAGATATTTTTTATATCGTTATAAGCCCTAATTAAAGGATTAGGTCTTTTCATTGCTACCTTTCCTTTCGTGTTTTATTTCATATCTCCTAATATATCTTTACATTCTTCATCGGATAATTCATAACTGAAAAATTTTCGGTCGCAAACCTTAGTTTTTGAATATCGGCACACACACCTTCAAAGTATCGTTGTTTATTTTATCTACTACTGTATTTATCTGGACACATATATTGTATATCTTCTGCAGAAGCTGGGATGTGACTACCTCTTCCGATGTTCCGATACTGTACTCTTGACCATTGTTTATTGCAAGTACCTTTGTCGAGGCCATAAATGCATGATCCGGAAAATGCGATGTCATTATTATCCCTATATTTCTTTTTGAAAGTTCTTTTATATGCCTCAGTACTCTTATCTGATTTCCATAATCCAAATTAGACGTAGGCTCATCCATTACCAATATTTTAGGTTCCTGCGCCAACGCTCTCGCTATCAATACCAGCTGTCTTTCGCCGCCGCTCACTTCCGTATAGATTCTATCCGCCAAATGTGATATGCCTAATAAGTCCATAACCTCTCCCGCTATTTCATAATCTTTTGACGATGGAGACGAGAAAATTCCTAAATGAGCAGTTCTGCCCATCACCACAACCTCTTTTACCTTGTACGGAAACGGCGGTGTGTGAGTTTGAGGAACATATCCTATTGCCTTTGCGAAATCCCTTCTGGACCACTTGTTTATATCTTGCCCATCTAACAATATGCTCCCGCCTTTCAATTTTAAAAACCCGAGTATAGTCTTAAACAAGGTGGTCTTTCCCACTCCGTTTGGACCCAATATGCAGAGTATATCTCCTTCTTCTATCTCAAATGATATGTCTTTAAGTATTGTTCTTTTGAAATATCCACATTCGGCATTGTTTATTTGCAATTTCAATTCCATCCCCTCCTTGTATTGAGTAATAAATATATAAAAAACGGTGCTCCCATCAAAGAAGTCAATATTCCCAAGGGTATTTCTATTGTCATCAAACTTCTCGCTACATTGTCCACTAAAAGCAGGTATGTACACCCCATAAGTGCGGAAGCCGGCAATAAAACTTTAAAATCCGGACCTACAACCATACGAGCCAAATGCGGCACTATGAGTCCGACCCAACCCACCATACCCGCTACGGATATTGATGAAGCCGTCAACAAGGTAGAACAAACTATCGCTAAAAGCCTCATCTTTTTGGTGTTGACCCCTAATGCCCTGGCCTCCTCTTCTCCAAAGGACAGTATATTTAGATGCCACCTTACTAAAAACAGGGGTATAACTCCTAACAAGAAAGGTATTATGATTGTATAAACATCCCTTTGACTGATGGCCGATAGACTCCCCATGAGCCAAAATGTTATTGCGGGCAGTTTATCATACGGATCCGCCACATATTTTGATAATGATATAAGTGATTGGAATATCGTGCTCACAAGGATGCCCGCCAATATGAACACAAGCATTACATTGCCGCCCTTTCCTACTTTTATGCTTATAGTATAAGTAAACAGCACTGCCGCAAGCCCGAACACAAATGCCGATGCCTGAATCCCCAGGGAACCGAAAGAAAGCAATATTGCCAATGCAGCACCAAAGCCCGCACCCGCCGATGTACCTAATATGTCCGGTGAAACCATGGGGTTTTTAAACATCCCCTGATAAACTGCCCCCGATACCGTCAGAGAACTTCCCACTATCATAGCGGTTACTATTCTGGGTATCCTCACCTGGAATATTACGGTTTCAATAACCTTAGGAAGATCTATATCTACCCTTAAAATTTTTGAGATCACTTTTAAAAACAATATTGTGATTGTCTCTTTAATTGTTATAGAATATCTCCCCAACGTAATAGATATAAAGAATGCTATTATCGGTATCAAAACTAATATCAGGAATTTGTATCTGTTGCCGACCTTTTTTTCCTGCGTCTTCTGTGCTTCTTGTACTTCCTGTGCTGCGGTTATCATTGCGGTTTTCTCCCTTCCGACCTTTGAACTACATTCCTCAGATTTTATAAATTTGTAACAAATAAATCTTCTGAATCCCTGTACAGGCAAGAACTTTAAATCCCTGCCTATTTTTAACGGCTCATTATAATTTGAAAAAATATAAGCCTTCTCCCATCAGGAAAAGGCTTAACAAAAAAACATA
>JALNXC010000301.1 GCA_023230535.1 Alkaliphilus sp.
ACTAACTTTGTAAATCCGCATGGGTTGGCGGATCCCGATCATGTTACCACAGCCTACGATTTAGCCATGATAGCAAAACATGCTATGACTTTTGATACCTTCAGGGAAATTGTTTCAACTACTATGCTGAATTTGGATGCTACGGAGCAAACCCCGGAAAACAGAATATACAGAAATACAAACAAATTTTTATGGGCCAAGGGTGGAGCAAACACAATGGTCTATGATGGGCAGTATACGGATTTTAAATATGATATTATTGATGGAATTAAGACGGGCTATACCGGCAAGGCCAAATATTGTCTTATAAGTACGGGAGCTAAAAATGGATATAGAGTGATTTCCGTAATATTAGGTGCGGAAAATGAATGTGTATTATACAAAGATTCCAGGAGCTTAATAGATTTCGGGCACGATAATTTTAAATTGATCCAATTGTCCGATAAGAATTTTTCACAGCTTTCTGCCGATGTGAAAAATGGAAAAAGTGCAAATGTGGACCTGCTTGCTAAAACCGACAAGTTTGTGGTATTACCCATCAATAAGAATATTGATGATATAATTGAGAACATTGCTATAAACAAAAATATCCAAGCACCTGTCAGCCGTGGACAAACACTCGGTAGGATTACCTATTTTTCCGGCAACGAGCCTATCGGGGAAGTTGATTTGATCGCTAAAAATGATGTCGATAAAAAAAGTACGTTATCCAAAATATCACATCCGCTCCTACACCCTCCCAGGATTTTAATTGTGCTTATTTGTATATTTCTATTATGGCAAATATTTGTTGCATATTTAAGAATCAAAAAAAAGCAAAGACGAAAACTTGCATATGCAAAAAGAACTATAACATATACCTTTGATAAAAACCTGTTTAAATAAGTTTAGATATCTGTTAATAAAAAACACCGGGGTATTTAACCATACCGCCCCGGTGTTCTTATTTTTTATTCCCCCGATATTATCGTTTTATTTTCCATCTATTAATATACTCACGGTTTTCCACAACCGCTCCTATTGGCCCAAGCAATATTATCATTCAATTATTGCAATCGCTTCCATTTCTATGCCCACATCTTTGGGTAGCCTCGCCACCTCTACACAGGATCTGGCAGGTTTGGTTTTCATAAAGTATCCCGCATAAACCTCATTTACACTGCTGAATTCGTTCATATCCTTAAGAAATACGGTTGTCTTTACCACATTATCTAAGGACAATCCCGCTTCCTCTAAAATCGCTTTTAAATTTTCGAACACCCTCACCGTTTGGTCTTTGATTGTCCCGCTCACTACCTCATTTGTATCCGGATCTATGGGCACTTGCCCGGAGACAAAAAGTAAGTTATTTGCCCTTATTCCCTGAGAATAAGGCCCTATTGCCGCAGGTGATTTATCTGTGCTTATTACTTTAATCATCTAATATCCCTCCCCTATACTATGTGCATCTTTCCGGCATCTTTCCATATTCCTTCTATGTTATAAAATTTTCTATCCTCTTCATGGAAAATATGTATAACAATATCCCCATAATCCAATAACACCCATCTCCCGCTACTATAACCTTCTTTATTCAATAATTCTATGTTCTCCTTTAATAGCTCATCCTGAATTTCATCTGCTATTAATTTTACCTGCCTTGAAGAAGCAGCACTTGTAATAATGAAATAATCACATATAGATGTAATTTTTCTGAGGTCCAATACCACTGTATTCTCTCCTGCCTTCTTATTAATAGCTTTATTAACTAGATAAATAACATTGTTTAGTTCATTTTTCATTTTGCCCCTCCAATTTAAATATTTATAAGAAAAGTTTCGATAAAACTGTTAAATATATTATATATATAAATAAAAGGGATATCCCCAAAGTCCTTCCTATTTTTTTAAAAATCATTCCACCGATTACAAGCACCGATATTAAAAGCAGGACAACAGGCAAATCCAAATATAGTGTTTGCGGTATATTATAAATTCCGGCACCAAACATAATATTTTGATAGCTTATAATTATTCCCTTTTCTCCTATTTTAGAGGATACCCCAAGAACCATTAACATGTCAAGGATATTAGCACCTAAAATATTACCGATGGATAACCCTTGCTGCCTTTTTAATAATGAACCGATTGCCGTGATAAGTTCCGGTAGGGAAGTTCCGAGCGCAATCAATGTCAAACTTATAAATTGCTCCGGAACCTTCAAAAACATTGCAATTTTTACTCCGCTTTTAACCATCAGCCTCGCACCTATAACTACTAATATGGCACCCATAATAAATTTAATTACTATCTTAAAAATTTCATCCTTATTGAATTTTTTAAATTCATAGTCTAACGGGCCTACCCGGGGTTTAAATTTTAATTCAATTATATTTAGAATAATATATATCATGAATAAAAATAATAATAGGCTACCCTCTTTTTTTGTAATAATTGTATCCCATGACAAAATAAATAACACTATGCAGCTTAATAGTATAAATACGCCCTTTATAAAAAAATCTTTTCTTTTAATTTCTATCGGTGATAATATTGCTACCAA
>JALNXC010000302.1 GCA_023230535.1 Alkaliphilus sp.
AAAGAGGAACTTAAAAAGTTCATTAATCGTCCCTTTCAAAAAATAGAAGGCAATCGTTTAACAGCCTTTGAAAGAATTGATAAACCTTTTCTTCAGCCTTTACCTGCAACAAGGTATGAATATTCCGAATGGAAAGAAGCTAAAGCCCAATCTAATTATCATGTTGAATATGATGGTTCCTTTTACAGTGTTCATTATTCTTATGTTGGGCAGTTATGCTCGGTTCGCGCAACCGCCAAAGCTGTAGAAATCTATCTTGCAAACGAAAGAATCGCTGTACATTTAAGAAACTACAATATTTTTAAACGCTATATCACGTTACCTGAACATATGCCGGATGAGCATAAGGCTGTAACAGGATGGAGTAACGATCAATTCCTTGCATGGGCTGAAAAAATAGGGCCAAACACCGGTGAGCTTGTCCGGCTCATTCTGGAAAGTGATGGGTATCCCATACATACCTATCGCTCCTGTATGGGAATTATGCGCCTTTCTAAAAATACTACACCTGATATTATAGAGAAAACTAGTCGGGAGGCTCTTGACAGGCGAACCTATTCTTACAAATATTTTAGCATAATCCTTAAACAAACAATGGCCGGAGCTGAGAAAGATTGCCCTGAAAAAATCATAGAACATGATAATGTCAGGGGCAGCAATGCTTATATAAGGGGTGGAATCCATGCTCAATAATCCTACCATAGAAAAACTTATGGATCTAAAACTAAAAGTTATGGCCCAAATGATGAAGGAAACTGAGCACAATTTTCTGGAACTGTCCTTTGAAGAGCGATTAGGTATTATGGTAGAAAAGGAATGGCTGGCAAAGAAAAATGCTAGAATCAAAAGACTCCTTAGAAATGCCTCCCTAGGGCTTACTGCTTGTATTGAAGATATTGACTATTCTTCTCAAAGAACAATTGATAAACAAGTAATCAAGACCCTATCTACCTGTGCATTTATTGAACAAAAGCTGAATATCATAATATCAGGAAAAACAGGCAGCGGGAAATCATACCTTGCCTGTGCTTTTGGAAACAATGCTTGCCGTCAGGGATATACCGTTAAGTATTTCCGGATTCCGGGGCTTCTTTTGGAAATTGAACATGCTAAATCTGAAAATAGATATGCCAAATTTATGGCAGGACTTCAAAAAGTTAAACTGCTTATCTTGGATGATATTGGTCTTAAATCCTACAGTTTAGAAGAAAGTAGAGATATCCTTGAAATCGCTGAAGCAAGGTATAATCAAGGTTCCACCATACTGGCGGGACAAATTCCTCATGCCAAATGGTATAATTTGTTTCCCGATCCTACTATTGCGGATGCCATCATGGATAGATTTATTCATAATTCGTACATACTTGTCCTCGATTCAAAACAATCAATGCGGGCAGTTACAGCGGAGAAAATCATACAAGATACAAAAAAGGGAAACTAACTAAACAGTATTGTTAATAGCAATAAATTCCTGTACAATGATGATATGAAAATCTAGGAAATACACATATAAATCGCACAATCGGTCACCTGATATGCTTTTAATGCTGACCTTAAACCCTGTTGTTTTGTTTTCAATATAGTAAAAAGGGAAAATAATCTTCAAAATCGGATTGCTTGATAATTATGAACATAAATTATTTTACACTACCGACTGTCGGGGAGAGCAGCAAATAATATTTTCCCTCAACATAATATTAAGATCCTGACAAGGTGTATCCGTCGCGTAAGTCGCTGTCCGGATAATGCCGGAATAGTGTCCGAATAATTCCGGATTCACTGTCCGGATGTGCCGGAATATGCATTTATGATATTTGTTGGTTATGAATATATATTAGTGTAAATGGAATAATCATCCATAATATTGTTAATACTATTATTGTAGCCTAAACAGGGCAACGCTGAGGAGCGACCCTACGCTTGCTACGGTTTATACGGTGAAACAGCGGGCCTTTGGTTCGCTGTTTTATGTTTCACCGGTAAGCCAAAAGCGTATAAACCTCGGGGGGTATAGGGGCAGAGCCCCCGTATGGCTTATTAAGCCGCAAACCTGTCCTCAAAAAAGATCATAATCTGGCTGTAGGCCATTACCCAATTTCGCACCGGTAATTTCCACTTTTTCGAGATTTCTTTTACCGATAAGAAAACAACCTTTCTTATAGAATCATCGTAAGCGTCCAATAATCCCATGGATTTAAAACCACCGATATCCATAATATAATATTCTCTATAAAATACTTTTAATGTTGACAGAGTGGTTTTGTCAACGTTAAAAGTGTAGGGAGATGATATTTATGGCTACTATGAAAGGTGAGGTCAAGGAATCAAAAGATAAATTTTTCTTGTGCTGGGTACCATAAGTGAAATAGTAAGAAAATTGGTCTGTTGAGCTTTTATTCTATTGCACATTGTGCAACAATGTGCTGCAATTTACTTGAAGGAAGGAGAGATTTTTATGAGTACAATTACAGTCAGATTGAATAGTGAAGAAGCTAGAATTTATAAAGAGTATGCTGAATTTAAAAA
>JALNXC010000303.1 GCA_023230535.1 Alkaliphilus sp.
CTGGCATGGTAACAAAAAAGAGACAATTTTCCAGCTTTCTCATATACATTCTCCTGAAGTAGATGCAGACACCTGGCTCACCGGTACCCCCAACATGCTGTCTATGGCACCATTAGAGGGTGTGATGAAAATATTCAACGAAGCAGGGATAGAGAATATCAGAAAAAAATCCTAATAATCTTATCTGTTTAAGATCTTCCTTTGGTTTACCTTGCTTTTGGATATACTTTTCCACTTGGGACCAGTTTCCTCTATCGCCAACAGTGGCAACATAATATCCATCAGACCAGAATTCTCCACCCCATAGTTCTTTTCTGATCTGGGGATACCTTCGGAATATCTCCCTGGCAGTGATGCTTTTGAATATTCGCACTATTTCTCCTGGTGAAATTTTGGGATGGGCAGAGAAGATGAATATGATTCTTATCCATCCCCAGGGCTTCCATCTCTATCGCATACCGTTGTTGTATACCTTCAGCTGTCTCTTCTATTATCTTTACTACCATTTCATCAAGCAATGCCTTACGATACTTTACCGGGAATACCAGCTGGTAATGGATCTGCCAGGCACAATGATATCCTTTTTGAACTTCTCCTTTATCCATATCATCATATTCAGAATCTATCCTGTAGCTTGCCACAGGGAATTGTCAAGTTAAAAATGTCATTTTTTACATTTTCCACATGTTATATAATTCTATATAGTATTGTTAATATTATAATATTTTATCCAATTAAATATTCTCCAATGATTTTAATAATTAGATACCCTGAATATGCCCCTGGGTCAATCGCTCCAATGCTTCTATCTTTAAACCATCTTGCTCTGCCAATCTGAGATTCTAGTTCTTTTGTTGATTCAGCAGCCTGAAAGGCTACTTTTATTCCTTCTTTTATTAATATGGATTCATTTTTTTTATTTATATGATCATTTAAATATTCAGAAACAGGTATTAGTGTATCTAGAATAGTTTTTTGTCCTTTTGAAGATTTGCCTCTCTTTTGGATGGCTTTTATAGAAGCAAGAAGCATGTTTTTCAGATCTTTCAAATCTATTGAGTCTTTCTCCTCCACAACTTTACCTGCTTCTTTCATGGCAGAAAATATTAAGATCCCAATGGTAGAACCTGTTTCTTCATTAAATCGCAACCCACCATTTGTCAAAATACTTGAGATCGAAAGGTTAGGATTCTTATGAATATAATTACTGACTGCATTAAATCCTCGAGACATGGTAATCCCATGATCACCATCACCTATCTTGCTATCCAACTCATTTAAGAAATCTCTCTCCTGATTAAAAGCCTTAGCAAAACGAAAAATTATTTCTTTAATATCATATTGGTTTAACTTACAAGACATGGCTTCCTTCTTTCACAAAAGGCGTGTAAATCGGGTGATTCAAGTATTTTTTAAACCTATCGTTTAGTTTAAATAAAGAAATCGAGAAGCCTGCCATCTCTAGAGATGTCGCATAGCGCCCCACATAGGAATTATAAATTGTAATCTCTCTTGAATTTAAAATATCATGTATTTTTCGGAAAATAATATACAGTTCCTCTAATGGAGTGGCCCCAAGACTATTAACTAACACACTTACTTCATCACCCTTCATCAAGGGCAAATCTTGCTGTAATAAATCTATCATTTCCTTAGTCACTTCATCAGCAGATTTACGTTTCTCCCTTTTGATACCTGCTTCTCCATGGATTCCCATTCCAATTTCCATTTCATTTTCTGCTATAGTAAAAGAAGGTTTATTGGCACCTGGAACAGTACATGGCGAAATAGCAACTCCTAGTGTTCTTACTCCTTCGAGTGCTTCGTTTGTAGTATTGTAGACATCTTCAAGAGAGAGTCCTTCATCTGCACAAGCCCCTGCTACCTTATAGGCATAGAATATTCCAGCAACTCCTCTTCTTATAGATTCGTTCCCCTTTTCTCCTGAAGCTATATCATCTGTTACTAATAAAGATTTTACCTTAATCCCCTCTTCTTCTGCCATTTCCGCTGCCATATCAAAATTCATCACATCTCCACCATAATTACCATAAAGATATAGCACTCCTTTTCCACCATTTATAGCCTTGGTTAAGGTTAACATTTGATTTGCACTAGGAGAAGCAAAGACATTCCCTACAGCAGCTCCATCTAGTAATCCTTTCCCAACATATCCCATAAAAACTGGTAAGTGACCTGATCCCCCACCAGTCGCAATAGCTACTTTGTCATTAATGGGAGCATCTGCTCGGGTAATTGCCCTTATTTCATCATTAATTTTTTTTAACATATCAGGATAGGCTGAGAGGATCCCCTCAAGCATTTCATTAACATAATTTTCATCATCATTGTAAAAGGTCCTCATTTTTTTCTCCTCAATATTAAATAAGTCCATATTTTACAATACCATTACTTAAAGGCATCTAATTAATCTTTGTGGAAAATACTTATTGTATAGACAAATTGACATCATTTTTGATCATTTAAATATGAAAAGCGAAATTCATATTTCACTATCATAAATA
>JALNXC010000304.1 GCA_023230535.1 Alkaliphilus sp.
AACTAGTGGTCAAAGAAGGAAGCTATACTGACCCCAAGAAATGTGAAATAACCTTATGGCAATGGAACGGCTGGGGATTTTCCAGACGGATAACGCTTGAGATAGATTGCGAGCTTTAAATAAATTATTGCTTGAAATTCAAGCAAATACACAACCTCCAAAAGAGGTAATGATAGATTTTGATGATACTGTTATCACAGTATTTGGTAACCAAGAAAAAGCAAATGTAGGTTACAATCCAAAATATCATGGTCGCTCTTCTTACAAGGAAAAAGTAGGAATAATCAGCGATACTAAAGAGTTAATTGATTTAACCTTAGAAGCAGGTTCACTATTAAGGCTCCGACAAGATGTATCCGGCACATAGAAAGCCTTGTGCTTCTTAAGATGTAGAGGGAATATGAGAAAAAGGTGTTTGATACCTTTTTCTCAGGAGGAAAAAAATATTTTAAAAAAAGTGTAGTGTATATAAGTTATTCATACCCTAACATATTCGAGAGCGAAAACAAGGATTTTGAAAGGGATGTCAAAAATGGGTTGTAATTAAATTATGTGGAAGATGAAAGTGAGGTGTGTAGATTTGTATAATTGGGAAAATGTGACCGAACTTTTTTCAGAAGAGGACAGGCATTATAAGAATACCTATATGGAAATTAATGAAGTATATGATGGGAAAATCGAAGTTAGTTTATTTTCTTCAAAGGATGAATTATATGAAATATACTTTTCATATGGCATATTGTATGGAATTATTTATGTGGATGCGGAAAAGGCTGATTCAAAACGTGAAGACATAAAAAACGAACTTGCACAAGAATATCAGAATCATAAAGAGCCCACAAATGAATTTATAAATTCATTTTGTGAAAAACATAAAGTGTGTATGCCAAATGACATCCTATTTGATACATCGGCTCTGTTTGGTTTTTGAAAAGCACTTTACTAGGACAAAAGCAATCTGGTAATATGTCAAGAGGGGAATCTAAAATAAAATAAACACCCAAAGAAAGGCGACCTTAATAGAACCCATGGCGTTTGGCAATAGATGGGACTAAAATGGAAAAATATTTTATTGAATCTCTCCAACTTTACTGCTGGAGTAGATTTGATTTTTAGTCAGCAAGCCAAAAACCAGGCGAACAAATTTACGTGATGTAAGTGCGAGGGCTCTTTTATGTTGATGAGTAGTCACCTCACCATACTTCTTATAATAAAACTCCTTGTATTCAGGAATAAGGTGGTAGACTTTGCTTTTTAGGTTTTTAGGAACGAATTTACGAAAATTTGTACTAGGCACAAAGATATTCTGTCCACCGCTCAGGAGGAATATGAATATGGGCCACCCGGTAAATATTACAAAGAGGCTATAATCTATATATACGATTAGATAAATATATGAAAACCATCTTTTGTTTTTACATAACCCGGTGTTCCGTCAGACAATAATCTGACTTTCGCAACCGCGAAAGCAGGTGATGATTTCCCCTTTCGTAAACCCTCAACAAACGGAAATTGAAAACTGCCAAGTATTCCGATAGATTTCTTGAAAAATATTTGAGAAAAACGCAATCAAGCCCGACTGAAAAATATAGTCGAGCTTGATTAGAAATATTAACCTTTAGTTGGCGATGTGTGTGTTCATGTTGGTCGCCGTAATATCCCGTTTGAGGGTGTAGACTTTTTTTAATATGTAGAATGGTATCAAATTATATCGAATAGAAGTAAACACGGCATTGTTTATCGCACAAGTTTAATTCACATCAGCTAAGAGCTGAATCTTGAAAATATTTGTGTGGCCTGTGCGGTC
The DNA here is from genome assembly GCA_023230535.1 of Alkaliphilus sp. Taxonomy (GTDB): domain Bacteria; phylum Bacillota; class Clostridia; order Peptostreptococcales; family Natronincolaceae; genus JAAZJW01. The sequence goes on from JALNXC010000304.1 coordinate 1,808, forward strand.
GGTGAGTAGCGTGATTGAAACCAAATCACCCTCTGACAAATCAGAAAGCTTGATAGCAGTGTCCTTGCTATATACGCTTAATCCTTCCCATAAATCGTCATATTGAAATTCGCCTCGATAGTTCTCATCATTGAGGGAAATACCTTCGACCAATAAAGAGCGCTCATCAACTTTTTTCACTTCTGCATAGAATACCTGAATATCAGAAGAAGACATCACCCATACATCTTCTTCGTACTGTTTATAGGCATAATAATATCCCGCAAAATAGCTAATCAATATGCCAATGAGCAAGACTATAATGGTCATAACAATAGCGGCTTTATATGGGGGAACCATTGAGGTACGCTTGCCCTCTGTTACTTTTAACGCCTTGTTGATACGCCGTTTATAAACTTGAAAATAGACCGTAACAGTAGCAGCTAATAATATTAAAGCTGCAAATAGTGCGAGAAAAAAAGTAGGAATACCCATGTAATTACCTCCCTTATATTCCGAAATATTCTTTGAAAATGTAATAATAGCTTCTTGTTACATCAACAGTTTTACCATTAATCATTGTAAGGATAAACTTCGACGAAAGAGTAGGGGTAATTCGTTTAACCTTATTTCCTGCAATGATAACAGAGTTACTTATACGCAAAAACTTTGCGGGGTCAAGCAAACTGAAAATTCGGTATAAGCGGTCGGTAGCTTGATATCGTTTTTCTGGTGTCT
>JALNXC010000010.1 GCA_023230535.1 Alkaliphilus sp.
ACAGGCCACTGCAATACCCCTCCAATATAATCACCGCTCGATTGAAGGCTTCTGAGTTTGTTTGTAAGCTCATCCGCTTCTTTTTTTGCCTGATCCAGCATCTTCTCTAAGGCCACTTTGTCCTTGGCCAAGTCCTCTCTCAGCCGTTCCTGCTCCCCGCGAGAAGCCTGGAGACTTTTCTGTTCCTGTTCGACGCCGGCTTTTAAATTGACTAACTGGCGCCTTTGATTTTCCAGCCTGATCTTTTCTTCTTCTATGATATCCCTCTGTTTTTTCAATTCTTTTAATAATTCCACATCATGTGCAACTATTCTCTTTATCATATCCAAATTTGTCAATAATTCCGTAACGTTCTTGGAATTTAACAATACCTCCGCGTAACCGACGGGTCCGTTCCTGTACATAACATTTATTCTATCGCCCATTACATCCTGTTTGCCTTCTATATTTTTTTCGGCTGTCTCAAGGTTGCCCAGGGTTATGTCGATTTGGGTTTCCGTCTTTGAAATTTTAGATTTTAATGATTTTATTTCTTCTTCAGATTTACTGATCTTTGATTCTAATGTTTGAATCTTGGTAATTAAATCTTGTTCCTGCTTTTTAACTTGATTTAACTGACTGGAAATACTTTTTTGCTTGTCCTTGTTTTCCCTCAATTGATTATCATAATATGTTGCATTGTTCGCAAATGAAAATAATGACGTAAGAACCATCACAATAAGAATGATTGAACAAAATCCGTATTTTTTCCTCATACCGTGTCCCCCATTACATTTTTTCTATTATACTTTCAGATGTCTTCTCAATGAAAATATACTTCCTAAAGCTCCGACACCAACACCCAATACCGCAAATATGTATACTGTTTTTTTCATCATTTCGTCGACAGATACTATATAAGTGCTGAGCATCAAGTAAAATCTGCTGGTAATCGCATTAAAAGCATATTGATAACCATAGTAGACAACCATTATAGATACAATTGATCCGATAAGACCCAGCAATACTCCTTCAAACAAAAACGGCCATCTGATGAACCAATTAGTCGCCCCGACATTTTTCATTATTCCAATCTCCTGCCTTCTTGAACTTAAAGTTAACTTGATGGTATTTGAAATAATAAATATGGCAACAAGTATTAAAATTAAAATGATAATCAATCCTATAGTCCTGACAAATTTAGCCGCTTTTAATAACTCATCCACAATTTCCTTATAGTATTTAATTTCGTCTATTCCTTTTAGAGGCTCCAAATCCTTGACAATACTGTCCGCCAATTCCAGATTATCCATCTGAACTATATATGAATTGGGCAACGTATTTTTTTCCAAACCGTCCAATAAATACCCTTCCTCGCCCCAGCTCTCCTTAAATTTCTCCAGGGCCTCTTCCTTAGATTCATAGATGACATCCGATACGCCTTCTATCATCCTTATCTCTTTGCCTATATTATCTATTTCGGCAATAAACAAGTCATCTTTTAAATAAACCTGTATTTCATCAAACTGCATCTGTGCCAAATCCGCCAAATTGCTGATATTTAACACCAGGGTGATCACCAAACCCAATATTATCAAGGTTGCCGCCACAGTTCCTATAGAGGCTATGCTCATGGTCCTGTTGCGCCAAAGCCCTGTCAATCCCTGCCTGAATATATAGTTAACTGTCCTAACCTTCATATTCGTATGCCCCCCTCTGCTCGTCACGGACAATCCTTCCCTTTTCCAGAGCAACTACCCGCTGCTGCATTGTATCTACGATGTTTCTCGCATGGGTGGCCATAATAACGGTTGTACCCCGTCTATTTATTTGTTTCAATACTTTCATAATTTCCCAGGCTGTTTCCGGGTCTAAATTTCCTGTCGGTTCGTCGGCAATCAATATGGAAGGATTATTTACGATAGCCCTGGCGATTGAAGTCCTCTGTTTTTCTCCGCCGGATAATTGATATGGATATGAAGCGGCCTTATCGCTCAATCCAACCATACCCAATACCATGGGCACCCTCCTTCTGATATCCTTTGATGTCGCCTCTATAATCTGCATGGCAAATGCTATATTTTCGTATACTGTTTTATTCGGGAGCAACCTGAAATCCTGAAATACAACCCCTATATTCCTTCTGTGATATGGAACTTTCCGCCTTGAAAGCCTCGTCACATCCTGCCCGTCTATGAAAATACTCCCTTCGGTGGGCTCCTCTTCTTTCAAAATCAGTTTTACACATGTGGTCTTACCGGCCCCGCTGGGGCCTACAAGAAATATGAACTCCTCTCTCTCTATCTTTAAGTTTATATTTACCAATGCCTGTACACCTTTTAAATATGTCTTGGTTACATTATGTAATTCAATCAAAGCTACCAACTCCCAATTAACTATTTATATATTTCGACATATAATTATATTTTCCTTCCATAAAGAACAAAACAAATTAATATTATTATAACAATAACTATCAGCCTATTTCAATCGAATCTACTTGAACTTATTACCAAAAATAATACCTGATTTTTTTATTAAATATCCATTTTTTATATACATAATGATGATATAATAAAATGAAACAATAGATTGAGGAGGTAATTTGTTGAAAAAAGAAATCAGAGAAGCCATATTACAGGAAAAAATAAAATTTTCTAAAACCGTGGCAAAGGAAAAAAGTCTTGCTATATTTAATATACTGAAAGAAAAGGATTTCTACAAAAATGCGGATAATATAATGGTTTACATCACCCTTGAAAATGAAAATGAAGTTTCTACAGAGCCTATAATTGACGATCTTATGAACAGGGGAAAAAGAGTGTTTGTCCCTTTGACGGTACATAAAACCAAGGGACTGATCGTCTCGGAATTAAAGGATCTTGAAAATGATTTGGAAGTAGGTAATTTCGGAGTCATGGAGCCTAAAAAAGAGACCACAAGGCCTGCAGAACCTTCCGTACTCGATTTGGTTATCGTACCCGGTGTCGCCTTTGATAAAAAAGGTTACCGTGTGGGTCATGGCGCAGGCTATTATGACAGGTTTTTGCCTAAATTATCTAAAAAAACCGTAACCGTATCAATAGCTTTTGATATGCAGATGATTGACGAAGTGCCTGCCGATTGCCATGATATCCCCGTAAAATATATCATTACCGAAAAACAATTTATCGGATGTATGAAGGATAACATTTAAAGTTATCCTTTAAATTTGTTTTTCTTTACCCCTCATGTCACTCACTATGTCGTCTATTTTTCTTATCAGTTTATTCTCCTTTTTAATATAGGCCATTTCTTCAAGTTTCCTCATTATTAACCCATTTATCGTATTGTCCGGGTATACCCCGGCTTCATCCGGGGTACCGGCTTCCATGTCCGTCAATATTTCTATGCCCTCATCAACATGGCCGACGGCATATATATGAAACTTGTCGGATTTAACGGCATCTATAATTTCTTTCTTCAACATCAGATTTTTAATATTCTGTTTCGGTATCATCACCCCTTGTTTCCCTGACAAGCCATTTAATTTACACACTTCAAAAAAACCTTCAATTTTTTCATTGACACCCCCGATAGGCTGTATCTCTCCTTTTTGATTGACAGAACCTGTTACCGCAATATGTTGTTTAATCGGCACCTCGGATATGCCGGACAAAATAGCATATAGCTCGGTGCTGGATGCGCTATCACCCTCTATAAAAGAATAACTCTGCTCAAAACCGATGCTTACGGTCAAACCCAAGGGTTGGAACCTCGCATATTTTTCGCCTAAATATCCGCTGAGGATGAGAACTCCCTTGTCATGTATCCTGCCGCTCTGATTTGCTTCCCTTTCAATATTTATGATTCCGGATTCCCCGCTATAGGTGGAAGCTGTAATCCTGGTGGGTTTACCGAAACTGTATTCACCCGTGCTTATGACAGCCAATCCGTTAATCTGCCCGACCTTTTTGCCGTCAAGATCGATCAACAGGCTGCCGTCTAAAAACATCTCCTTGAGCTTCTCTTCATATTTATTATTTCTGTATATTTTTTCTTCAATAGCCTTTTGAATATGTTTTTCCCTGATAATGTCGGACCCGTCTTCCCCTGCCCACAGGTCCGCTTCATATAATATCTCAACAATTCTATTAAACCTGGAGCTAAGTTTATGCTGATCCCCCGCTAATCTTGAACTGTATTCCACCACCTTCGAAACAGCAACCCTGTCGAAATGCTTTAACCCTTCTTTTTTACAATGGGTAGCTATAAACTGTGCTATCTTATAAACATTTTCCGAATCCCTATCCATTTCAGTATCGAAATCCGCCATTACCTTAAAAAGTTCTCTGAATTCATCATCATAATTATAAAGTATGCTATAGGTATAATGGTCCCCTATCAATATAACTTTAATATTTAACGGGATTGTCTCCGGTTTTATAGTTGACGGCACCAAATAACCCATCTGCCTGCTCAAATTTTCAATACTGATCTCCTCTGTGACCAGCGCTCTCTTCAATACTTCCCATGCCACCGGATTATTCAATATACCCCTCATCTGTAATATCAAAAAACCACCGTTTGCCAGATGTAATGCCCCGGGCTTAATCTGCATAAAATCTGTCTTGAGCATACCCATATAGCTCTTATATTCTATAGTGCCCAGTATATTATTAAACGTAGGGTTGGATTCTTTTATGACCGGTGCATGCCGTAATTCATTGTTATCGACAAACAAATTTACATTATATCTATTAAAAAAATCCTGGCCTTGAAACATCGTTATTCCCATAAATTGTATCTTTTCACCCGGGTCTGCCGGGGATTTTTCTTTGGATTTGAAATAATCCACATTATCCATGATGTCTTTTTCAAGGTCATTTATATATTCCGTGTTGGGTTTTCTATCCCCATACTTTTTACAGAGCTTGTTTATATCTTGATTGACAATATCGTAAACAACATCCCGTTCTAATTGTTTAATATCCTCTGCGAACTGTTCCTCCAACTCCCTGACCTTTTTCATCATATCAAAGGTTTCCACATTCAACCGGCCGGATTTTTCCATTATTTCATTTATTTCTTCTTTTGACAATTCTCCGTATTCTTTTTGACTCATGGGCCTGCCCTCTTTGAGCGGCATTGTCATGATTCCCTTATCCGTGGTAGTAAACATAAACCCCAAAGCCTTTGATTTTTCATTCAATTCCTGCACAATTTCCTGTCTTTCCTGATGAAAAACTTTAAACATCTCATTTTTTTTAGTCTCATACTCTATGCGCCCAAATGCTTCCGGGACAGTCTTTTTTAATTTTTCAACCATCCCTTCTATGTCGTTTTTAAAGTGTCTGCCCATACCGGGCTCAAAACATAAGGCCTTCGGCCGGTCATTATTTTTAAAATTATATACATATACCCAATCATAAGGTATGGGCAATTTAGCGGCAAACTGTCCCGTAATCGAACCGGTATAATTGTTTTTGCCGACACCGCTTGTGCCCGCTACATAAATATTATAGCCTCTTTTTTTTATCTTAAGGCCAAAAGTCAGTGCGTCCGCACCTCTTTTTTGTCCGATAATTCCTTCTAATGATTGTAAGTCTTCCGTAGTTTCAAAAGGCAGATCCCCGGCATTACATGCACCGGTAAGCTGCGCTTCAGCCAAACGATATTCCCTATGCATAAAATCCCCCCTCCAATTATCCCTATAAAGTATATATACTTCCATTTTAAATGATTAGAAGGAAGATTTCTATATCAAATAAAAAATACCGGGAATTACAATTTGATATTTGCTCTTTTAACAACAGCCGAAAGAATATAATTATTCGAATAAGGATTTAATCTGATACGTCACTTCCTTATCACCGATATTAAATTCTATATATTTAAATATCTCCCGCGGGTCCTTTGAAACATCACTATTATAGATACCTGTTGAAATATACCTCACACCGTCAATCATATCCACGGAAATATCCCGTCCCTCATAAAAAACAAATACCCGCTTCCCTTTTTCGGACAGACTTGCCAATGTATCCGCCAACAAATCCGCTTCTAATTTGTCCGTAAAACCGCCGCTGCCAAATATAGGCTTGGACATCACTACAAATATATTCTTTTTACTCGTGGTATTAATTAGGTTTTGCAGCCAAGGCCACTGTGCAAAATCCGTCTGCCTTATACCGTCTTTTGAATTATCTAATTTTATTATCAGACTGTCCCCCTGCTCTACGGAGCCATACCCGGATTTCGCCGAAATCATTTGCCCTTCAATATTATCACTCAATCTTAAATCTATATCCCCTGTAAATAACGACAAATCATAGTTATTATTTATCAGACTGCCTATCTTATTTATTGCAATCTTATCTAACAATGTATAATTTTGAGGTTTGATTCCGCCATGTACAAAAAGCTTCTCTCCTTCAATCTCGTAAGGCCTGTTGAGTTTGTCCGCGCCGACATCCCCCGAAAGGTCCTCCGAAACACTTAAAGTTACTTCCGAAGTGATTCCAAAATACTCGGCACATATTACGGCCTTTCCGGGTTCGCCGGGAATAAAATTCATTCCGTTGAAGGTTCCCCTTCCTGATTTCAGCGAAAGATTGACCCTCGAATAATCGACTCCCAGAGGATTATAATTATTATCAAATGCCTTCACATCTATCTTGCGCGGAACCCCCACGAAGCTTTTTTCATCGTCAACCTCTACTTTTATCCCTTTCAAGCGGCCGGGTACCGCTGTGGATATTACCGCCACACCATTGATAATCTTTCTTTCCGTACCGTCCGAAGGATGATTTATAACCTTGGGCTCAAATTCCCCTTGACCCCTCTTCATCATAGTGGTTGAACCCCCGCCATCCATCATAATCGCGTCACGGCTCCCAAGTTCAATCATTATTTCGGCTAATTGTTCGCCGTCAACCCCTGTGTAGGAAGTATGCCGGCCGTCTATTGTCACAAAAATGAGCTTGCTGCGATCCCATGTAATGCCTATGGCTGTCCTCGGATGAGCCCCCGAAACATTTTGAGTAAAAGATACAACTTGTCCGTCTTTCACCAAAATAGTCCCCCCGCCAAATGCCAGTTTTATATTTTCCAAATCGGGGCGAATATTTTTATTTATAGTTATCCCGTCTCCCACCTCGACACCGGAAAGTAATAAATCAGATTGGCCCCAAGCCGACTTCCCTTTGGAGGCCAATAATATGTATCCGTCCTCCGGTATCTCTACGGACGGCTGTCCCTGCCGTATTTCCACGACAATATCGTCTATCACAACCACCTCTACCATGTCCTGTAAGCCGGCATTAAATCCCGGTGAATGGGTTCCCCAATTTCTATCTATCAACATTATGTATTGAAATCCGTCCGTATATTTATTGATCGCCGAAATCGGTATATTTATACCGCTGCTCGTTGTAGCATAAAGTTCATCTTTCCAATATTCTTTCCCCCAGTAATCCACGAAGGCTTCTCCGGTATCATCAATAAAAAATGTAGCATAATCATGAACCGTAATAGGAGTACTTATCACTTCACCATTTTTAATTATTGCCCCCAGCGGAGAGTCCGGGCTCAACATATAAAAAAAATCCCCGTTGATAGCCGATACGACATTTCCCGTATTTTCTACCATTGCAGATAACGGTTCTTTAGTGGATAATCCGCTTGAACTCATCAATACGTCCAATTCTATGCCGGTATCTCTTAAATCAATATAGACCGCATTTAAATTTAACCACCCGTTTTTCCCAAAACGGAGAATATTTTTATATGTAACCCCGTTGGAGATAACCTCGTCCTCTACTTTTTCGTATACTATTTGGTCGGCAAAGCCTGTAATTGTCATTGATATTATCATTATCACGGATAAACCCACAGCCGTAGTTATTCTCTTAAATCTATTCATAATATATTGCCCCCCGTTTATAATTCATAGGATTGAAACCCCTCGCGAAAACCGTTTTATAACCTAACCCGTACCGGAAACCGAAAAAAGGTGTCATTCTTACCCAACACTCAGGTTTCCAAATAAGGTTTTTTCATAATTATTGTTATTTGAATTAATATGATGAGCTTATTGAAATTACTAACTGAGTGTCGGGGAAAAATCTCGTTTTTAACCCTGCATATACCCTCATTATATATTAACCGGGATACAAATATATTAAGTTTACGTTACAATATGCGGGCAGCGTTCCTGTTCCGGTCCCGCTCCGGTGATACAAGTATATTAAGTTTACGTTACAATGTACCGTTGCCACGACACCCTTTATGGATCTTCCGAGGAGAGCAAACCTATTCTGCTCGTCCCGGAATGACAAAACCTAAAATAACATTTCGTTTTGATATATGATAAATATGAAAAAGAGTAAAGGAAATTCCTTTACCCTATCAAAGAAAATCTCTTTACTCTTCTTGCTTTATTTCCAGGTCAATTTTTTTAGGCAACTCCTTTAATTCCGTTTTAGCGACCGCATATGGATGAGTCATCGATTGAGTGACAATATCATCCGGTTTAGGGTCCTTAAATATTGCATGGACTATTAATTTTGTCTCTTCCTCCTCTTTTACCAACTCCAGCTTTTCAATATCTACATCATATCCGGCTGTCAGTTTTTGTCCGCGAGTAACTATCACATAGATTTGATCATCTATTTTAGCGACTAAGGCCCTCTCCAACATCTTATACTTCGGCAGTATTTCATGAATCTTTTCAGGAATCTGCTCCTTATTTAAAATCATATGGCCCACCTCTTTATCATTCTTAAATACTAATTTAGGAACAAATTTAACAAGGCCTACAACCACCACAATAATTAAAATCATAGCAATAAACAATTTCCAATTTATTTCCGGCAGTTTTGGCATCCTCCCCATATTTCTCCCCCCCCTTTGTTATTACATATAGCCGGTACCGGTTATATGTTTTGTTAAATTAGATACGGCCTTACATTTATTTGTATTCAGGGTGGGACAGAAATATTCTAAAACAAAAACATTATTCTCAAACAGGGATCCTTCGTGGGCCAAAACCATGCTGTCCGTCTCAGGATGACATAACCGGAGGTGTTATTCTGAACGAAGTGAAGAATCTTGATTTCAGATCCCTCGGTGGGCACCATATGAATTATCTTTTATTTATTAAATTGATTGCAGCCTCCGCTATATCATCGGAAGTCAGCCCATATTTTTTCATGAGTTCCTCCGGTTTTCCGGATTCGCCGAAAGTATCCTTTATACCCACACGCCTCAAGGGTACCGGGTAATTCTCCGCAATTACTTCCGCAACGGCGGAACCTAAGCCACCGATAATATTATGCTCTTCCGCCGTTACTACGGCACCGGTTTCCTCGGCGGCTTTAATAATTATTTCTTTATCTATGGGTTTGATCGTATGTATATTGATTACTCTCGCTTTTATTCCCCGAGCCTCTAATTCTTCAGCGGCCTTCAATGCTTCACCGACCATCAATCCCGTTGCTATTATGGTCACATCATTGCCTTCATTTAAAATTATACCTTTTCCTATTTCAAATTTATAAGATGCCTCATCATTGATTACAGGTACTGCGAGCCTTCCCAATCTTACATATACGGGCCCGTCTATCTTTGAAACAGCATGTATGGCAGCCCTTGTCTCCACGCTATCGGAGGGTACAACTACTGTCATATTGGGAATAGTCCTCATGCAGGAGATATCCGCTATGGCTTGATGGGAAGCGCCGTCCTCGCCCACCGTAATTCCCGAATGAGTTGCACATATCTTCACATTCAATTTCGGATAGCCTATGGAATTTCTTATTATTTCAAAGGCACGTCCGGTGGCGAATATTGCAAATGTGCTTGCAAAGGGTATTTTCCCCGTTGTAGATATTCCGGCAGCAACCCCCATGAGATTTTGTTCCGCAATTCCGACATTGATAAATCTATCGGGAAATTCTTGCCCAAAAGCATATGTCTTAGTTGATTTAGAGAGATCCGCATCGAGCACAACAATATTTTCATTTTCTTTACCAAGCTCTACCAGAGCCTTACCGTATGCATCACGAGTTGCTATCTTTTCAACCATTATATTTCACCCCCAAGTTCTCTTAAAGCCTGCAATTTTTGATCGTCCTTAGGAGCTTTTCCATGCCAATCCACTACATTTTCCATGAAGGAAACTCCCTTGCCCTTCACCGTTTTAGCTACAATAACCGTTGGGGCACCCTTTACTCGTTTGGCCTCATCGATAGATGCGATTATATCCTCCATACAATGCCCGTCTATCTTAATGACATTCCAGCCGAAAGCCCTAAACTTATCCGCTACGGGGCCGACAGTGAGAACCTCTTCATTGGGTCCGTCTATCTGAAGCCCGTTATGATCTATAATCGCAGTTAAATTGTCTAATTTATAATGGGCCGCAAACATTGCCGCCTCCCAGACAATACCTTCCTGCAGCTCGCCGTCGCCCAAAAGTGTATAGACTCTGTAATCCTTTTTATATATTTTTGCCGATATTGCCATACCGCAGGATGCCGAAAAGCCCTGTCCCAAGGAACCCGTAGACATATCCACCCCCGGCGTTCCCTTCATATCGGGATGACCTTGCAGCATAGAATCTATCTTTCTCAGTTTTAACAGCTCTTCTCCGGGGAAAAAACCCTTCTTTGCTAAAATTGCATATAGTGCAGGTGCGGCATGCCCTTTGGATAATGCAAATCGATCCCTATCCTCCCACTGTGGATTACCGCTGTCTACTCTCATCTCATGAAAATATAATACTGTCAAAATATCGGTTGCCGATAGGGAACCCCCGGGGTGCCCCGAACCTGCTTCCGCAGTCATTGTGATAATATCCCTTCTTATATCCGTAGCTATTGTTTCTAATTCCTGTATATTCAATTTTACTCCTCCCGTTTCTTATTCTCTATTTGTTTAAAACCTTCCCCCAATACCTCATGTATTGTTGTAACCATTATAAATGCCTCTTTATCTATCTCATATACAAGTTTTTTTAACTTTGCTACTTCAGCACGATTTACTACACATAGGAGTACACTTTTTTGTTCCCCGCTATAAAATCCCCTTCCTTCCAACGCGGTGACTCCCCTGTCCAGTTCCAAATTTATTTTTCTGCCAATACTATTAGGATGATTGGAAATGATATAAAATGCCTTTGAATAATTCAGCCCCTCTACTATAAAATCCGCCATATGAACCACTATGTACAAGGTTATGATGGAATACAGTGATATTTCTATATTCTTTCCGATAAATCCTGCCGCTACAACTATCGTTAAATCCAGTATCATCATTGATTTAGCCACACTGAGATTAGGAAAATATTTATTTATTATGGCCCCGGCCAAATCCGTGCCGCCGGTCGTGCCGCCGCCCCTGAAAACAAAACCTATCCCCGCCCCGACGATCACACCGCCATAGATGGCAGCCAGCAAAAGATCACCGGTCAATGCGTAACTGTCTCCAAATATAATGATAAACAGTCTGATGAAAGCGGAAAGTGTAACGGTGGCATAAATTGTTTTTATACCGAAAGCACCTCCCAGTATAAATAACCCCATGATGAACAGGGGGATATTGATAGTTAGGTTGATTATATCTACCGGTATATGGAGTGCCTTTTGTGCAATAACAGCTAATCCTGTAACTCCCCCCGGGGCTATTGTATTGGGTGCAAGAAATAAAACCAAGCCTATGGCTACCAAAGCACAGCCCAAGGTTATCTCCAAATATTCGAACAATGCCCTATACTTATTGTCTTCCATAAAATATAACACTCCCATATAAAAGTTTAAAC
>JALNXC010000011.1 GCA_023230535.1 Alkaliphilus sp.
AAATATTAGATGAAAATACGGAGATTGACCGGGGAAATGTGGAACTTGTGGTAGATTCTAAAAATAATGAATCATATTGGAAGGTACCCAAGGGGAACGATAAATATGAAAAAGTGCCACTAAGGGGTTTCATTACATTTGACAATGTAACTTTTGGTTACACCCCCGGACAAAAAGTTCTTAAAAACATCAATCTTTATGCTAAGCCCGGACAAAAAATAGCCTTTGTAGGTTCTACAGGTGCCGGTAAAACTACAATCACTAATTTAATAAACAGATTTTATGAAATAGATAGCGGGAGCATACTTTACGATGGAATAGATATAAAAAATATTAAGAAACATGATTTGAGAAGTACCATGGGTGTTGTGCTCCAAGATGTAAATCTATTCGAGGGCACTATTGCGGAAAATATTAGATATGGCAGGCTGGATGCTACAGACGAAGAAATAGTAGAGGCCGCAAAACTTGCTAATGCTCACTATTTTATAACTAATCTTGCTAAAGGTTATGACTCCATGCTCACAGCCGATGGACAAAATCTATCCCAGGGTGAACGGCAGTTGATTTCAATTGCAAGAGCAGCAATAGCAGATCCGACTATACTCATTCTTGATGAGGCTACATCCTCCGTGGATACCAGAACCGAGAGGCTGATTGAAGAAGGTATGAATAAATTGATGGAAGGCAGGACCACCTTTGTGATTGCCCATAGACTGTCCACAGTTCGTAATTCCAATGCAATAATGGTATTGGAACATGGAGAAATTTTAGAGCGCGGGGATCACGATGATCTTATGAAACAAAGAGGACGATATTATGATTTAAATATTGGAACGATGGATTTGGAATAGGGATTTATTCCTAACTGTGTTTACAACTTATAAATATCAACCGAAAGTTACCATGTGACAGCGAATTAGCTTGCCGCTTATGACGGTAAATTAATTTACCATTTTTACAACCGAAAATTAACTATGAAATCTATTTCACCATTTACTGTTGGTATTTCATCGAAACGCGAAGATGGAGTTACTGTTTCCCCCTTCCCTCTATAATTTTCAAAAACAAAACAGAAGGACATTTCCTCTGTCTTGTTTATATAAAAATCGAGTAGGGGAAATTAAATTTTCCCTCTCACACCACCAAGCATACCGCCCGGTACTTGGCGGTTCAATTAAATCTAACATTACGCATATGTTCACGGTTACCTTTTGGACTTTGTTGCCCTTAGCCAACTCATCCGCCTCTTACGCCTTATATTCCGTTCCTGTTCGTCAAGCCATGATTTCGCTATCGCTTCCTCTCTCCCACACCTCACGATGTGAAACTTGCAAGTCGCTATTGGGTTCGTCGGTAACTACGCCCCGAAGGACTCTCACCTTAGACATATGACATGCCCGTCAAACTAGAAAAAAAGGGACGTGAAACGTCCTTAGTTTCCATTTGCTTATTCAGCATCACAGTTAAATCTATTGCAATTATTTTCAGCTTTAATTTTAGTGCTAATACTACAGTCAGTGGCTATTCCCTTTTTAAACCGGGTAAAGCCATATCTAGATATTCCTGCCAATATTCTTCATCATCACCTTCCATATCATGAAGCCAATAGTACATAAACAAGATTTCAAGTTCCTGCTTTCTTCCCTTTATAAAAGGTTTTTTCGGCATTTTTCTATATAAAAAATCCAGATTAAAAAGATTACTTTTTTGCTTATGATCATAGTCGTATTTTCTCCAAGCATACTGGCTCTTCTTCCTATGGGTTGAAGGCCAAATGTCTTCATTCTCGTAAAAACTGTTTATCCAATCAAAAGCAAATATAGGAAGATTCACCTGGTACTTTGTCCAAGTATTCTCAATCCAGTCATTAATCTCACCGGATATAATCGGTCTCCTAGAATCAAATTTTTGATGACTCTCAATTCGATGATAATCCTTAATAAACATAAATAACATCCCTGTCTGATCTTTAAGAAACGGTAATTTTTTTATGAGTTTTGAATAGCAATCATATGAAACATTCCTAAATTCGCTGTCGGTATTATACAAAAAGAAAAATACATCCCTTTTCACAATGTTTCTAATATACCTATGTATTTGTTTTCCATAATCGTTATATATACCAACAGCCCAATCCCTGATTTCCGGCTCATATTCCCGCAGCTGTTTGTGATATTTTTCTAATTTTTCGTTATGTAAAACTGTTTTTCCCTCTGCTTCACTGACGTTCAAATAATTATTGAAATACTCGAATACATAATCAACACAAAGTTTCATATTGTTGATACGAGCTTCCATATCAAATTCATTGAGCCTATCTTCTTTTTTTCTTCTGGCTATATATCCTTCTATACTAAGCATATGATCATCCCCGACATTAATGTACCTCCTACTTATTACATTCATTAATCACAGAACACTGATGTAAACTATTAAAAGATTCCCGCCACAAAGCAGTGGTTTTAGACAAGTCACGCCTATTCAACATCAATGTGTTGCACACCTTCATAGACAACATTAAACTTGACAGAGTTATTTAACCTTCTTCCTACTATAGGCTCTCATTCCGACACATCAGTTTTGTCTGCTCCATGACAATATCCACTGCCGTTGCTGTTCCATCCGGTGGATATCCGTATTTCTTTAGAAGTCGTTTAATGGTCATTTTCATTTTTGCCTGCACACTTTCACGGATTGCCCAATCGACACTGATATTATTCTTAATTGATACTGTCAGGTCTTTAGCAATTTGCACCAGTGTCTCATCACCCATTACCTCTCGTGCAGATTCATTTTCGGCCAAAGCATCATAAAAAGCTAATTCATCAGGGGTCAGGCCGGTACTTTCACCACGTTTTTCTGCTTTATTAATCTGTTTGGCAAGTTCAATCAGCTCCATGATAACCTGGGTTGTTTCAATAGCCCTGTTTTGGTATCTCCTTATGGACGCCTCCAGCAATTCAGAAAATTTCTTGGATTGCACCAGGTTGCACCTGGAGAAAGTCTTTATGTTACCCTTAAGCAACCGGTTTAGTAGTTCTACTGCTAAATTTTTCTGCTTCATACCCTTTACTTCCTCAAGGAACTCATCGGAAAGAATAGCGATGTTGGGTTTAGACAGGCCTATCGAACCCAAAATATCTATTACCTCATTGGATGAAATTGCCTTTGACAATAATTGGTTCAATTCGCTATCTAACTGGGATATGGTTTTCTTCTTACTGTCATCACTGATCATTTTAACAAGACCTGCTTTAACGGCTTTGTGAAATCCTACTTCAAGATTAAGACTTTCAGCAATGTCAGTCGTAGCACATAAGGAATATGCTCTAGCCATTTCCGTCACCAACTTGACATAATCATTCTCCCGGTCTTCCCGAAGACCAATAATATAATCCATCGTTTCCACAATAGCTTGCATTTTCTCGCTTGGTTTTCTAGTAAAGAATTTGTCGTAATCGTGTCCATGCAACAGTTCTTTGATTAAATCATACTTTTCAAGCAAGATCTCGGAAGCCACTTCTGTATCCACGCCGGTGGTTTTCTTATCACTTTCCGTATATTGGGCCAGGGCTTCTTTTAAATTCTCGGCGATTCCGATATAATCAACAACAAGTCCACCTTGTTTTTCTTTAAAGACCCGATTTACCCTAGCAATTGCTTGCATTAGATTATGACCACTCATAGATTTATCGATATACATTGTGTGCATGCTTGGCACATCAAATCCCGTGAGCCACATATCCCTCACAATCACCAATTTGAGTTCATCGTTTCTGTCCTTCATCCGCTTTGCCAAGGTCTCACGATTAGCCTTTGTCCCAATAAAGGGTTGCCAATCCGATGGATCAGATGAATTTCCCGTCATTACAACTTTAATTTTACCGGACATCAAATCATCACTGTGCCAATCAGGGCGCAATTCGACAATCTGTTTATATAAATCAATAGCAATCCTTCGGCTCATAGCTACGATCATAGCCTTACCGCCCTCGTTTTCTTGCGCCTGTTCCCGTTTTTCAAAGTGCCCGACAATATCTTTGGCGATTTGCTTAACACGCTGCTCCGTACCAACAATCGCTTCCAGTCTAGCCCATTTACTCTTAAGCTTTTCCTTTTGGCTGGATTCCTGATATTCGGTAATTTCTTCATATTCCGTATCAACTTGTGGTTTCATTTCTTCCGGCAGTTCTAACTTGGCAATTCTACTTTCATAGAAAATCTTAACCGTTGTACCATCTTCCACTGCCCGGGTCATATCATATACATCAATATAGTCACCAAAAACAGCCCTAGTGTTCTTGTCAGTCAATTCTACAGGTGTGCCCGTAAAACCAATGTAGGAAGCATTTGGCAAACTATCACGCATGTATTTGGCATAGCCATATTTTACATCCGCTTCAGTTCTACCTTTCACTATTTCTGCCCCAAATCCATACTGACTGCGATGGGCTTCATCAGCAATAACTATAACATTTTTTCGATCTGTTAAAACCATGTTATTTGCGTATTCAACAGTACTTTCTGCTACCTTATCCAAAACAGGGCCAGATTGAAGATCTTCCTTCACCTCATTAGCAAAAAGCGCAAATTTATGGATAGTTGTAAATATAATACCCCCGCTGGTACGATTATTAAGTAGTTCCCTTAAATGTGCCCTATCTCTGGCTTGCACCGGGGTGTTTCGGAGCAGATCCTTGCTTTTCAGGAAGATGCTAAAAAGCTGGTCATCCAAATCATTGCGATCTGTAATAATGACAATGGTGGGATTTTCTAATTCCTTGCTAATCACCAGTTTTCCCACATAAAATACCATTAATAAGCTTTTCCCACTTCCTTGTGTATGCCAAATTACACCAATGCGTCTGTCACCAGATTCATGGATTGCCCGCATACTGCTTTCCACTGCTTTATTAACTGCATGATATTGATGGTATCCTGCCAATATCTTAATAGTCTCAGTACCATCATTTTGGAATAATACAAAATGCTTTATAATATCTAGGAAACAATCCCGCCGGAACATTCCTTTAATTAAAATTTGAAGCTGGGGAATGGATATAGAAGTTATCGTCTCTCCGTCAATAGTGCGCCAAGCCATAAAACGATCTTCATTGGAGGTCAATGTGCCGGCCCTGGCATTAATTCCATCACTAATAACCATAAATGAATTGTAGGTAAACAATGAAGGGATCGTCATCTTATAAGTTTGAAGCTGATTATAGGCATCTGTAATATCCACATTTTCATCGCTTGCACTCTTCAGTTCAATAACCACTAGCGGAATGCCGTTAACAAAAACTACTACGTCCGGTCGTTTTTCTGTCCCATGCTCCACAATGGTAAACTGATTGGCCACCATAAATTCGTTATTTAGCGGATTTTCAAAATCAAATGCATGTACTTTCTCCGTTCGATAACTACCGTCTAACTGTTTAACTGAAACATCGATACCGTCGGTAATCATTTTTTGAAATGCTTTGTTATTCATAATGAGGCTTGGACTTTGTGAGATCATGATCTGTCTCAGAGCATCTTCGACGACATCATCCAAAAATTTAGGGTTAATCCGAGTTAGGGCTTCCTTTAGACGCTCAACCAGAACAACATCGCCATAATCTTCCCGTTCCGGATATTCCCCCTCGGGACCAATGTCTGGGCCAAAGATTATTTCATAATTCAGTTCTTCAAACCATTCCAGCGCAGCCTCTTCCAAATGGGATTCATAAAAACTATTCTTTGTCATTATTCCACCTCCTTGATCGGAACCCGGATTCCGCCGGACATAAGTTTGGGGAGTAGAAGATCCCTGATTTTCCGTAAACTGCATATTTCATAATAATTCTTTTCAATAGTTATATCTATAGATTTAGCTATAGCTTCAAAAGAATATAATACTTCATCAGAAGGTATAATAATCTGCATATCATTAAGAGAATCTTTATTAATTGATCCAAATACAGTCCCCTCACCATTGAATATATCCAGTTGCTCCTTCAAAGACAACATTAAATAAAGTATAAATGATTGCTGCCCACTTTTGCTTTGAATAGCTGCTAATCCCCTTCCAATACAACAAGGTTCAAGAACAACATTACAATCGCCAACCGGAGCACGAACACTCATTAGTACATCCCCTCTTGACGCCATACGTTTTGGTTCTGTGGTATATAACCTGCGTGTTGGAAATCTAGCACCAAATTCGGCCCTGCCTTGATAAAAAACCTCCCCATCGCCCTTTTCATTATAGCTACTGCCCTTTGGGGACTGTCCCATCGTAATATTAGCGACATCACTGAGAACACCAGCTTTCCATCCCTTAGGGATAATTCCTAACTCACTATCTACAAACTTTCCATCCTGAAACGGCTCAAAATCAATAAACCAATTTTTAAATATCGCCTGTGCTATTTTCTCAAGGATATTATTGATCCGGTTGTTAAGCTCGATCTTATCGTCCAGGCAAGAGAGGGTACCTGCGATGGCTTTTTGTTCATTAAGCGGCGGTAATTTGAGAGGATACATCATTATTTGTTGCTTATCACCACGGGGCATTTTAGTCCCTTTTGACCCCGCGACCATGTAATTAAAAAAGTGATCTTGGTTTAATAAATAATAAAAATACTTATCCTCAATCCCTTTAGAAGGCTTAAAAACTAAAACATCCGCTGAAGCCCCTCCGTCCATAGTAGCAAACCATATTTTTTTAAAATATGGCCTTATATTGGATACCAAAATCTGGCCAGCTTTGAATTCAATAGCATTACCTTTTGGCAAAGAAGATGCTATAGTTTTTCCCCCTTTATTAGGCAACATATTTTCGGTTGAAACATAATTCCCAACGTTTAGTTCTTCATGGCTAATCCTCCTTCTTGAGAATTGTGAAATATCACCAAGCATAACAGTTTTCCACCCATTTAAACTCATTCCTTCTCACCCCCAATCTTACCTTTCAACTTTTTCTGTGTTTGTTTGATGGTCTCCAGATAATCCCGTTCAACTGAGGTTGGGAAATCTAATATCCGTTTACGGTATTTTTTGTATTCATCAGTTGCTTTTTCAATAGCGGTCTGCCGGCTAACCGTCCCTGCACTTTGCAATATCCCTTTTCCATAACGCTCGGCAAAATCATCTACTTGTGGCAACCAATCCTGCATATACATTGGCTCATGATTCATAGCATGTAATTCCGCTAAATCAAAAAACGCTGAAACTATACGATTTAACACGGATAATTCTTTTTCATCCAAATAATTTTTAGCAATCATTACATCCCCCTTATTGGGTTGTTCACCGGAAAAGGTCTTCATCCCCATAAAAGGCAATTCCGCATTAGCCCGTCTATAGATAATTTCAGCAGATGTCTGCTTATTTACCGCATAATGTAATTTATTTTGGACAATCTGAAAAAACTGCCTACATTCCCCTGATTTCGAATCATAATCAACACTTGTGGCAAAAAGGTCCAACAGTTGTCGGTAAAACACTTTTTCACTGGAACGAATATCTCGGATACGCTCCAAAAGCTCTCTCCAATAATTACCGCCACCTGCTTTCTTCAGAAGATCATCATTCATAGTAAAGCCCTTTATGAGATACTCCCGAAGCCGTTCGGTTGCCCAGATACGAAATTGTGTACCACGTAAAGATTTCACACGGTAACCGACAGAAATAATAACATCCAAATTATAATGTTTTACATTATAATTTTTGCCATCGGCAGCAGTTGTTCGGAAATTCCGAACAACTGAATTTTCGATAAGCTCACCTTCTACAAAGATGTTTTTTATATGTTCACTAATGTTTGCCTTACTTGATTGAAACAACTCCACCATCTGGGCCTGTGACAGCCAAACTGTTTCATCTTGCATACGCACATCTATTTTTGTTGTGCCATCCTCAGACCGATACATAATAATTTCAGTGTCTTTAGAACTCATATCCAATCTCCCCCAAACGTTCTTTAATCTCCTCCTCCAGCTTATGTGCTTTAGCAAACATCTCAGCCAGTTCTGTAGTCAACCTTGTCATCTTTTCATCAAAAGGCTCTCTATCCTCTTCAAAATTTTCAATCCCCACATATCTGCCTGGCGTCAGAATGTATTCGTGCTCCCTCACTTCTTCGATAGAGGCCGATTTACAGAAACCTAGAATGTCCTTATATTCTTTAATTTCTTTCTTTTCATAATTATGTAATTGATAGGGTTCTGCTTTTTCTGCCACCATCAATTTTTCATTTTCAACGTTTGAATCTCTCCAGTTATGATAGGTATCATAAATTTTTGCTATCTCCTCATCAGAAAGTTCTCTATGCTTGCGGGTCATCATAGTTCCCATCCTACGGGCATCAATGAAGAGGATTCTGTCTTTTCTGTTTTCCCTCTTCTTGGACAAAAACCATAAACAGACAGGAATGGTAACATTATAAAATAAATTAGGCGGCATTGTAACAATACAATCTACTAGTCCACCATTAGGC
Source organism: Alkaliphilus sp. (assembly GCA_023230535.1). Classification (GTDB taxonomy): domain Bacteria; phylum Bacillota; class Clostridia; order Peptostreptococcales; family Natronincolaceae; genus JAAZJW01. The sequence continues at coordinate 8,483 of JALNXC010000011.1, forward strand.
GCTTCTATAATATTTTTCCTGATTTCAGCTTCTGCCTTTGTGGACGTGCTCATTGAGCCATTCGCTAAAACAAAGCCTGCAACACCCCTTGGAGACAGCTTGCTGATAATATGCTGAATCCAAGCATAGTTAGCGTTGTTCTTCGGTGGAATTCCATATTTCCAACGAGCATCATCTTGAATTAATGTATAGTCACTAATGTTAAAGGGTGGATTGGCTAAGATATAGTCGGCTCTAAGTTTTTTATGAAGGTCATTACCAAAGGTATCTGCATCTCTATCTCCAAGATTTCCGTCGATTCCCCTAATCGCCAGATTCATCTTACAAAGCTTCCAGGTGGCAGCAGTGTACTCCTGCCCGTATATGTAAATATCGTCTCTTCGCCCCTGGTGTTCTTCGACAAACCGTGCAGACTGGACAAACATACCACCAGAACCACAGCAAGGGTCATAAACCCTTCCTTTATAGGGCTCAATCATCCCAACAAGAAGTTTAACAATTGATGGTGGGGTGTAAAATTCTCCTTCACTGGACCCGAATTTACCCAAAAAATATTCATAAACTCTACCCAGGATATCCTGTGTTCTGGCTTCCTTACTGCCTAGATTAAAAGAAAACAAATCAATGAGTTCCCCGAGCTTTGCTTTATCCAGTTCCGGTCTGGCATAATTCTTAGGAAGCACTCCTTTAAGACTCTTATTCTCCCGTTCAATAGCAATCATAGCCTCATCGATAATTTGTCCGATAGTGCTCTGTTTAGCACTCTTCTTAATAAAATTCCACCTGGCACTGGGAGGCACGAAAAAAATATTATCTTCCGCATAGGCATCTCTGTCTTCCTCAAACCCGTCTCCTTCTGTCACCAGTTCATTATACTTTTCTTCAAAGCTGTCCGAAATATATTTTAAAAATATAAGCCCAAGAACGACATCCTTATAATCCGATGGTTGGATGTTACCTCTCAATTTATCCGCCATTTCCCACAACCTGTTTTCAAACTCCAGATTTACAGACATAGTTAGTCCCTCCTACATTAATTCGTTATAAATGCCGTCCTTTATATTCGACCAGCGACTCTGTGCATGCTTAATAGTTTCCCTATACACTTCTAATTCTTTCCGATACTGATGAATGATTTCTTCTTGTTTTGCAATAGACAAAAGGGGTATCTCCATTTCCATGATATCGGAATAATTGATGTTCATGATAGTTGTGCCACGTTGGAAGCTTTTGATGATCGCCAGCCCGGTAGGACTTTCGAGAAAAATCTTTATAAATTCGCCCATTACCTTTCCTTTGGGTCTGATAACAATCAGGTTGGCTGAAGCAATAATAATTTTATCCTGCTTTGTAAATACAGCCGATTTTATTGCCGTCCCCCTGCAAGAAAGTACTACATCATCTGTTATAAGTTCATAGCGTTTAATTTTTCTTTCTTCCTCATCAATGGTATCCATATCCCGATAATTAATTTCCCCATCTTCAATATTGGAGATATTTAAAATTGAAATATTTCCAAGCGAAGTGTCTTTTTTTAATATGGATTTCCCCCTGAACACCTCTGCTAGGTCCTTCAACTTAACCTTCTGGATATTAGAGCTTTTGAATCTTTGAATATTTTCATCATCATCGGATAATAAAAACTCTATACGCCAGTCTTCATGGGATAAAAATTCCTTTGTTGAAATGGTCTTTCTATCTTTAATCTCAATGTTTTTCTTGTCCAACTCAAACATTCCTATTTCAACTTTATCTTTTCGTTCTGTTGATATAGAGAACAGATACGTTTTAACTGCAATCGTCGGCTTAAAGGTTCCTTCCGGCAAGATGCAAATGCCCTCCACATAATAATTATTGGTAATATAAGCACGTAACTTTTCATAACCCATACCGGCAAAGGTTATCTTTGCCGGAACAATAATATCCAGAGTCCCACTTTTATCTAAATGCCTTAGCATATTTTCCATTCCAATGCCGTCACTATCTCTGGTTAGGAATTTTTCAGTTAAATAATCGGATTTATGTCCAAAATCCGGAAGTGAGTAGATATAATCAAATTTGTTGTTCTGTAGACGGCTTGTATAGATTGACTCAAATTTGATGTTAACGTTTCTTTTATCCCCAAAGGATAACTGCAACAGAACATACATCGGTTTAAATTGGGTCGTCAATGTAAATTCCGCTTCTCTAAACCGGCAAATCAATTCTCCTAACCCGGACAAATGCTTTTCAGCTTCGGTAATCAGGATTTTCTTAGGTTTTAGAGTCTTTATTCTGTTTTTAATATAATGTGTTAAGTATACAGGGGAAAGCACCGTACCCGTTCTATCATTTTTATAAATTTCTAATGTAAAATATATGGGATCGATTTCCTTTAATGTTTCAAAGATATCAAAGAAATCATCCCTATCAGCGGGAAAAAAACCTAATTCATTTTCCGTTGTTTTTTTCATTAATTGAAAAAGCCTCTCCCTGTCAGTCTGAATATCAGGATTCTCTTGACACTTTTTCAATGTTAGTTTTACACGAAGCATCTCTCTTAAAAGTTGCTCTCTAGAAGTTAATTGTCTTTGATATAAGACATTTAGTGCCATATCGATGTTCATGTGCAAATTAGATCTCCCTTCATAATTATCTATATAGCAAAATTATACTTTTTATATTTTAGTATGTCAATACTAAAACTATATTGTTTTTATGTCCTTTTTATGAAGTTCGTTATAAAAATATACCCTCGATATCTTCCTGTGAACGCATATCGTGGGTATGAGCTAAATAGATATAATCAGTTTTATATTTTGCAAACCTTAAAATCTAGTATTTATAAGATTCGTCTAAAATTTTTCAATCAACCAAAACAGAACCATACTCTGTTCTTTGAATCATAAAACCACTTTTTTGTATAATGTCATTACATAATACCAATTACCCTTTAATATCCGGTGTCAAATATTGTTTTTCAATTTCCATAAGTAGTAATAATCATTTGTTCTTAATTCAGCTTCCTTATTGCCTTGGTTATCTTTTAGCTTATTACCCAGTGCAGTTACCCCCGCTGTGCCCCCTAAAGCTGCACCCACGCCTGCAAATGACATGGGAATCATCCCCGATAATAAACCAGCAGTAACAACACTACCAACAATAAGAATATCTCCAAATGTCTTTTTAAATGTACCCTCTTTTAAGTTCTTAAGCTTTAAATCCAGGTTTGCAAATTCTGGATATAATATGTCATTGTATAT
>JALNXC010000012.1 GCA_023230535.1 Alkaliphilus sp.
TCGTCGTTATTTCGCCGGTGACCAACACAAGCCCTGTAGAAACACTGGTTTCACAAGCCACCCTCGCCCCCGGATCCTTTTCCAAAATAGCATCTAATATTGCATCCGAAACTTGGTCACACACTTTGTCCGGATGTCCTTCCGTAACTGATTCGGAAGTAAATAATTTTCTCGCCATTTTTTTGCCTCCTAATTTTTTCTTTAGAGCCCGTCCTCCACCACTCCTGACAAGGGGCAATCAGGGTTTTTCTTCAATTATAACTAAATTTAATGTTAGCACTAGCCACATTATGTGTCAATAATTAATTTGCTAAATCATGGTATCGGGAATCATCAGATGTTCACCACAATATAACTTAGTATAAATATGATAATACCCGCAATGGAGTTTCCTAAGGCAATAGCGGGCAAAGCATATTTTATCGGTATATTAAATAGTATTGCTGCTAAACTGCCTGTCCATACGCCGGTACCCGGTAATGGTATGGCAACATAAATCACGAGCCCGATAATACTATATTTTTTTATATTCCTACCTTTTTTCATTGTCCTTTTTATCGTTTTATCCGCAAAACCTTTAAACAATTTTGTGCTCTTTAAATACATAAAAACAGGTTCCAAAAAAAACAATAAAAAGGGAACCGGGATCAAACCGCCTAAAACGCCCAAAATAGTAGCATGTACAGGATTCATACCCATGGATACACCGATGGGAATAGCCCCCCTGAGCTCTATAAGCGGCAATGCCGCAATAAATAATACCACAAGTTCATTGGTGATCGATTCTAATAATTTCCCCACCTTATCACTCCTATAATTTACCCATGTATTTAAGTAATATATATACTCCATAAATAAATATTACTATGAATCTGAGTATATGATTATTTAAAAATATTTACCAATTCTTAATAAAATTTCTATATATATATGGTATAATATTTGTCGGAGTTTGTTTTATGAACGAATCAAATTTTTACCATTAGGGGTGAATACCATGTATACAATCGAAGAATTAGAACTGTTAATTGAACAGATAGAAATTAGAATGACCGAATATTTAAATAGCGAGGAGTCAATAGAAGAGATTTGCAATTTAAGCAAAAAACTTGATAAATTAATCTCCAAGCACTGTAATTGTTGAGATGAATAAAATTTAAAATGAAGTATGCATAATTTTTGATTTTTATTTGGGGATTTAAATATTTCAATACATTTATAATTATAATCCTTGTAATAATATTAAAACATTTCCTATATATTATATAGGAGGTGTTTTAAAAATATGGAAATAAACGAGTATGCCGGAAACATTTCAAATTGCATAGGCCATTTCCAAAACCCTTCATCTATAAAAAAGCTTTCTAAATACTTATCTATCAATGTTATGGAAGAACCCCTTATACTTTGTGTCGGTACGGACAGATGCATAGGTGATGTTCTCGCCCCGTTGACAGGTACAATTTTACAAAAGCTAAATGTAAATTTTCCCGTATACGGCACATTAGAAAATCCTGTACATGCACTCAATATCTCTAATAATTTGAAAAAAATAAAATCCGAGCATCCGCAGGCTTATATAATTGCTGTAGATGCTTCTTTAGGCTGCAAAAATGAGGTCGGTAATATTATAATAAGAAAGGGTCCCCTCCATCCGGGTAAGGGCGTGGGGAAAAGATTGCCCGCCGTGGGAGATCTTACCGTTGTTGGAATAGTAGAAACTTTCAAATCCGATATTTCTCTTGTTATACATAATATTCGCCTCCATTTTGTTATGTCCATGGCTGAAATTATAGCTTCTATTATTATAAGAGGTTTATACCAAAATAAATCTGTAAAATATAATCCCCATAATACCAAAAGCAAACAAAAACCACACATACATACCTGCAATTAATATTATAAATCAATCTATGGTTACTAATCAAATAAATATAAACAATAATAGGCGGCCAAAGACCGCCCCGGCACTATATGATTATAATATATTTATTTTATATCTGCTCTTTTTAGCGGTTCTTCTATCAATATATGCCCCATCAGAGTTTCACGTTTACCGCCGTCCACTAAAAACTGCACCTGTTCTATCCTTTCGAGTTCTGTCAAAGAGAGCACTATCTGTTGCAATATTAATGATTCCTCTAATGAACCTCCGTATAAATTTTCCCCCGATAGATTCACATAGACAGTATTTCCCACAGTTTCAACACTCAGCACATTTATTTTTTCCACTATTGTTGTCAGTTGTTCATCCTCCGGTTCATTTTTTAACTCTTCCAATATAACTTCTTCTATAGATTTTTTCTCCGGCTTGATTTCCCGCTCAACTGCTATAATCCTATCTAAATTTTCATCGCCCGTAATGATGTATTCCTGGTTGGCAAAATATAACTTTACCGTCACTGTCTCATCTTCCGGATTCGGTTCTACTATGGTGTTGTCTTCCACAGCATTATTATCGCCGTTGTTTTCATCCACCGGTGGCACTTTAGGCCTGCATGCGGCTAATGTAAATATCATAATTACCGCCAACAAAAATGATATCATTTTTTTCATATTCACTCATCTCCCTATCTTTTTATGTAATATCCGCATCAATTTTTTCATTATTTAACAAATAATCGTTTAAATATTTGATAAGAATTAACTGCAACAATAGATTAATCTTATTATAATACATAATTCTAAAAATATGATTAAGAAATATTAAAAGTTTATTAAAAAAACCATGGGGTCAGATACAGTAGTTCTTTTGACTCGAGAGTAGGGGCGGACCCACGTGTCCGCCCTGAGAAAGACCATGGGGCCAGGTACGGTGGTTCTTTTTCAATGACTTCGAACGGGCCCTGTTTAGATATTTTAGATCAATGCAAAGGTCAGGTTTGCGGCACAGGCTAATTCCTCACCCACATACGCCTTTGTTTCCGCTTTGCCTATTCCTCTCCTCAAAGTTATCATTTCAACTTCCATACGGATGGTATCTCCGGGCACTACCTGCCTTCTGAATTTACATTTATCTATGCCTGTAAATACCCCTAATTTCCCTCTGTTCTCCTCCAATCCCATACAGATGGCTGCCGCCACCTGTGCCATCGCTTCAACAATCAGAACCCCCGGCATTATAGGTTTTTCAGGGAAATGGCCCTGAAAAAACGGTTCGTTCATAGTTACGTTCTTTATACCTGTTGCTCTTCTCCCGGGTTCCATATCTAAAATTTTGTCTACCAGCAAAAATGGGTATCTGTGCGGTATCAGTTTTTGTATTTCCATAATATCTAACTCCATATTTAATTCCTCCCTGCCCTCAGGCATACTGAAAATATGCCGTGGAAATAGATTTTAATCCTTCGAATCAATGAGCCTTTAATTCGGTCCAAACACGGTCATATTCTTTTAAGAAATCACCGGGGTCCAAAAATATTTCGCAGTTTTCTATGATTTTATTGGAAGGATAAGCCACTTCGTTATTTCTGAGCTCCTCGTCCAACATTTCCATTGCACCGATATTGGGTGTTGAATATTCTATATAATCTGTATTTTTAAAAGCTATCTCCGGCCTTATCATAAAGTTAATAAATTTTTCCGCCAGTTCTTTGTTTTTAGTAGTCTTGCAGATTACCATATTATCGAACCAGATATTGCTCCCTTCTTTCGGTACCACATATTTAAAACCGCCTCCGGCCTCCGTCATCACTTCCATTGCCTCACCGGACCAGACCACGGCGAGCGCCGCTTCACCGCCAATCATCATATCTTTTACCTCATCTACAATATATGCCATGACCAGAGGTTTTTGTCTGATCAGCTCTTGCTTTGCTAATTCCAGCTGTTCTACATTTTCAGCATTGAGGCCAAAACCCAGCTTTTTGAGAGCAACCCCTATGGAATCCCTCTGACTATCCAGCATCAGGATTTATCCCTTATACTTTTCATCCCACAGTATGTCCCAGCTATCCACGGGTTCCGTAATTATATTCTCATCATAAAGTATACCAAGGGTCCCCCATAAATACGGCACCGAATATTCGTTGTCAGGATCAAAACTCAGATTTTTAAATGTGTCGTCAATATATTTATAGTTGTCGATATTGCGCATATCGATTTTTTCCAGCATGTCCTCTTTTATCATGCGTTCTATCATATAATCCGACGGAAACACCACATCATAACTTGCCCCGCCAGATTTAAGTTTTACATACATATCTTCGTTAGTGGAAAATGTCTCGTATATTACTTTTACTCCATATTCCTTTTCAAATTGCCTCAATACAGATTCGTCTATATAGTCTGCCCAGTTGTACACAGTCAACCTTTCTTTTTTACCTGAAATACAGCCTGCCAATGTAAAAAGCAAAAAAACCGCAATCAAAAACCCGGCAAATAATTTGATATTTCTTTTCATTTTCCCATACCTCCTTTACACTATTATTCGCAATCTCATAACTTAAACACAAATGAATGAACCACGGGGTCGGATACAGTGGTTCATTCAGGGCGGACACGCAGGTCCGCCCCTACCCTCGGAGGAACCGTAGGGCCAGAATGACATTCCAAGATTTTTCCGGAAACCCCCAACCGGCCCTTGTGCTTGAAAACCATGGGGTCAGGTACACCGGTTTTTTTCAGGGCGGACACGCAGGTCCGCCCCTACCCCCGGATGAATCGTAGGGCCGGAATGACATTCCGGAATTTCCCCGACAGCCCCGAACCGGCCCCCCGTGCTCATTCTTGATCGACAGTCCTCTTATTGATGATCAAGAGTAAAATCAATATTGCCGAAAACATCAATGTTGACAGAGCGTTTATTCTTGGGTTGATCCCCCTCCTTGCCATAGAATAAACTGTTATTGAGAGATTGCTCACTCCCCTGCCCGCCGTAAAAAAACTTATTACAAAATCATCTATGGAAAGAGTAAAGGCCATCAGGGCACCTGTAACTATTCCCGGCATAATTTCCGGTAAAATCACTTTTCTGAACGCATAAGACGGTGTGGCACCCAGATCCATGGCCGCTTCGGCCAGATGTTTGTTCAATTGCCGCAATTTAGGCAGAACGGCTAATACAACATATGGTATGCAGAAAGTGATATGAGCCAAAAGCATGGACAAAAAGCCCAATTCTAATTTAAAAAATATAAATAATGTCATGAGAGATACTCCTGTAACAATTTCGGGGTTCAATACGGGCAGATAATTTATATTTAATACGACCTTTTTGCCCAAAAAGCTCATGTTGTGAATTCCCACGGCTGCTATGGTGCCGATTATAGTGGAAATAACCGCCGAAAATATTGCAATCACTATAGTATAATAGAATGCATTTTTTATTACACCATCGTGAAACAATTCTTTATACCAACGCAGGGTGAGCCCGCCCCATTTCCCCCTGGATCGCGATTCATTGAATGAAAATATCATAAGGGTGATTATGGGAGCATAAAGGAACAAGAACATCAAAAATGTATAGATTTTTTTAACGGATCTGATTACCATAATCCACCACTCTCCTCCATGGGATCTTCATATTTAGCCATAATAGCCATAGCTATCAAAATAAAGACCATCATTATTATGGATATTGCAGAGCCGAAATTCCAGTCATAGACATAGGTGAACTGCTGCTCCACCAGATTTCCTATAAGCATAAACTGTCCCCCACCGAGCAGTTTAGGTATAACAAAAGTTGAGACAGCCGGCATAAATACCATAGTAATACCTGTTATGACCCCTGGGAGGCTTAACGGAAAAATTATTTTTCTAAAAACCGTAATTTCATTCGCTCCCAGATCCTTGGCGGCCTCTATCAGGGTTTTGTCCATTTTGGCGAGGACCGAATATATGGGTAATACCATAAAAGGGATGAAATTATACACCATACCTAAAATTACGGCACCATTATTATATAAGAGATTTAATGCCGGGAGATTAAAATACCCTAATATGTTGTTTATAACCCCGTTTTTGCCCAATAAAGTCATCCAGGCATAAGTCCTGAGCAAAAAGTTCATCCACATGGGCAGCACGAATAAGAGAACCATTAGGTTGCGTTTAGTGATATCCGCTCCGGCGATGATCATGGCCATGGGATAACCTAATACTAAACAAAACACAGTCGATATGAATGCCAATTTTAAAGATCTATAGAGCACTTTCCCATAGACAGGGGATATAAAACGCCTATAATTTTCCAGGGTAATGCCCCCGTCCCTGAAGCTCAAACTGAAATAGAGCACTAAAATCAGCGGAACAACTATGAAAATAATCAACCATACTATATAAGGATAGGCTAAAATCTTTTGGTTCGTTCTCATAATCAGGCACCCCTTTTCATAATATGGATTAAATCCGGCCCTATATTCATACCTATATAACTTCCCACCGGAGCCGTAATAGTGCTGTGTATCATCCACCGCCTTCCGTCTTCTTTGATTATCATTTCATAATGAACACCTTTAAAAGTGCTTGTGATTACCTTCCCCTTTAACATACCCGTTTCCGCCGATGTTATTTCAATATCTTCCGGCCTCACTACAACATCTACTTCCGTATTTTCTCCAAAATCTCTGTCTACACAAACAAAAGTTCTATCTGCAAATTCTACCAAATAATCCTTGATCATAATTCCCTTTACTATATTGCTTTCCCCTATAAAATCTGCAATAAATGCGGTTTTAGGTTCGTTATAAATATCCTCCGGTGCACCTATCTGCTGTATTTTGCCTTCACTCATGACTGCAATAGTATCCGACATGGTAAGAGCTTCTTCCTGATCGTGTGTGACATAGACAAATGTAATTCCTACTTCCTGTTGAATCTTTTTAAGTTCTATCTGCATACCTTTTCTTAATTTTAAATCCAAGGCCCCCAAAGGTTCGTCCAACAGGAGCACTTTCGGTTCGTTAACCAGCGCCCTGGCTATGGCTACCCTTTGTTGTTGTCCGCCGCTCAAAGAATCTACAGTTCTTTTTGCAAAACTTTCCATCCCCACAAGCTGCAGCATCTCCTCCACCTTTGTTCTGATCTCCCTTTCCGAAATCTTTTTTATTCTAAGCCCAAAGGCTATATTTTCAAATATATTCATATGAGGAAATAGAGCATATTTTTGGAATACCGTATTTATCTGTCTTTTATAAGGCGGCAAATCGTTGATCCTTTTACCCTCAAAAAAAACATCTCCTTTTGTCGGGTATTCAAATCCGCCAATAATTCTCAATGTGGTGGTTTTACCGCATCCACTGGGCCCTAATAATGTCAAAAATTCGTTTTTTCTAATATATAGGTCAATATTATCTAAAACAGAGGTTTCACCGTCATAGATTTTAGTTATATTCTTTAAATCGATTATATTTTGGCTCATTAAATACCCTCCTTTAGTCGTAGGGGTTACCCGCAGAGAAACCGTAATAGATATATCATTTTATCAATATTCTGATAACCCGTCTATAATAAACTTTAATCACTAAAAATAAGTATAATAAGGATATCCGTGCTGTGTCAATGGATTTTAGTAAAATTCCTGAAAATGTTTTGGGACCTTTATTCCTGTGGTTCGATACAATAAGAAAGCCTCAAAAATTATGGCAATTTTCAAGGCTTCTATGGTTGTTTCAATTTGTCTTGTTTCTAAAGATATTTACTATGGTGTATTTCTACAGTACCATATATCCATTTGCTTTAGGAACACTAAATATCCTAAGATTTAGGAATATTTAAAGATCCCGGCATATTCCGGGATGACGGCATGTTTTTAGCCCCCGGAATATTTTGAGGATCCTGCATATCTTGGGATCCTGAGATGTTTTGAGAACTCTGTACACCCTGGGATCCGGGAATATTTAAGGATTCCGGCATATTTCGAGATGACGGCATGTTTTTAGCTCCCGGGATATTTTGGGGTTCCTGAATATTTTGAGATCCTGGAAGATTTTGAGAACTTTGTACACCCTGAGATCCGGGAATATTTAAAGACTCCGGCATATTTCGAGATGACGGCATGTTTTTAGCCCCCGGAATATCCTGAGGATTCTGTGCGCTTTGTGCCCCTTTGTTTTGTGATGATTGCATTTTCATAATCAGCCACCTCCTATTCTATAGTGTGGCTGATAATAATAAATTTTATTCAAATAAATTTTTGGCTTAAAGTACCGAAAATCGAAAATCAACATGCCGATACGCCGGCCTGTATTCAGATAAAATCCTGACTTGTTTCGAAAATAAAAAAACAAAAAATAAAAGAACAGAGATATGGGATTTCCGCTTCGCTGGCACCAATTCTCTCCACATTAATATACTATAGTATACTATGATTTTATAACACATTTCTCATAATAAAGGAGGGAATTAATTATGTATTATAGCCAACGTTCTTGCCCTAGCGGCACTACAGCATATACCATCAGAGCCGGAGACACATTCTATAGGTTATCCATAACTTACAATGTGTCTCTTGATGCTATGTTAGCGGCCAATCCCGGAGTCGATCCGGATAGGTTATCCATAGGCCAAATAGTTTGCATACCTGTGGGACCCACGCCGCCGCCCCCAACAGTACAATGCCCTACATTGAGAATTGGCAGCAGGGGTGCTTCGGTGCAGCAACTGCAACAACTCTTAAGAAATGAAGGATATGATCCGGGCCCCATCGATGGTATTTTCGGCTCCAGAACTCAATCTGCCGTTATGGCTTTCCAGAGGGATACACATATTGCCGTAGACGGAATAGTAGGTATACAGACATGGACCGCACTCGGTGTAAATTGTGGAGTTTCGCCGCCACATACCTGCCCTGCGGGAACAAGCCCTTATACAATCAGACCCGGTGATACTTTCTATCTTCTTGCCATAAGATTTAACACAACAGTAAATGCTATTATAGCAGCTAACCCGGGTGTAAATCCAAATGCCTTACAGATAGGTCAAATAGTTTGTATTCCGGGATAAAGTAAAGAACCACGGGGACAGTCCCCCCGGCTAACAAAGACTAGCCGGCAGGTACAGTCCCCATTGTTTTTAGGCTGTCGGGCAAAAAATCGGCACCTAATATTCCCGCACTCAAATATTACCTGAATCTATTTCCCAGTTCCGCAAAAATCTCCCTGGGAAGAACATCTTTTTTATTCAATAGCACCAATAGATGATACAATAAATCGCCGGTTTCATAAATCAGTTCGTCCCTATCAGGATTTTTAGCAGCTATGATAACTTCTGCCGCTTCTTCCCCAACTTTTTTCAAAATCTTATCCAGCCCTTCATCCAACAAATAATTTGTATAAGAGTCTTCCTTAGGGTTTACCTTTCTATCCGTAATGATCTCATACAATCTCTCTATTATATCGGAATCTATCTTCTCCCCTCTCTCTTCTTCATATAGATAAAGAAGGTTGAAAAAACAGCTCCTGGCTCCCGTATGACAGGCTACCCCTATCTGTTCTACCTGAATTAAAAGTGTGTCCTCATCACAGTCATAATTTATACTTTTTACCTTTTGGATATGCCCGGATGTTTCTCCTTTATGCCATAATTCCTTTCTGCTACGACTCCAGAACCACGTTTCTCCGGTTCCCAGAGTTTTCCTCAGAGAGTCATCATTCATATAAGCGAGCATCAAGACCTCTTTTGTATCGACATCCTGCACTATGGCGGGTATCAGGCCTCTTTCGTCAAATTTTAAATTTTCTAATTTATTCATCTTTATCTTTCTACCTTTCTTGCTGATTACCGACAACTCCGCAGTGCAGCCAAGTGCCCGGTTCTTTTTTATTTTCCTACTTTTCTTACGCGAATTCCCCTGCTGCCCAAGTATTGTTTAACCCTTTTTATACTGATTTCTCCAAAATGAAACAGGGAAGCTGCTAAAGCTGCATCTGCTCCTCCCTCCGTAAAAACATCATAAAAATCTTCTAATTTGCCCGCACCGCCGGAGGCTATCACGGGAACCTTTACCGATACGCTGATATTACTTGTAATTTCAATATCATATCCGTCCCTTGTGCCGTCTTTATCTATACTGGTAAGCAGGATTTCTCCGGCACCCAGCCCCACTAACGTCTTCGCCCAAATTATAGCTTCCAGTCCCGCGTCCTCTCTGCCCCCTTTTATGTATACACTGTAAATATTTCCTTTATACGGTTTTACATCAACCGATGCGACAACTGTTGAGGAGCCGAAAGTTTCGGCACATTCCGTAATAATAGGAGGTGTATAAACAGCAGCCGAGCCGATAGAAACCTTGTCGGCACCGCTCTCCAATAATTGCTTGAAATCCTCTACATTTCCGACCCCGCCTCCTACTATCAATGGAATAGATATATCGGCGGCCACCTTTTCCACTATATCCAGCATCTTCCCCCTGCCTTCATCGGTTGCATTGATATCCAACAGCACCAGTTCATCCGCCCCTTGCAATTCATAGGCTTTTGCAACTTCAACCGGATCCCCCGCATCGATCAAATCCGTAAATTTTACTCCTTTTACCACTCTTCCGTTATCTATGTCCAAACAAGGAATGATTCTTTTTTCTTTCATTTCTATACCACCTTTAAGTCAGTTAAATTTATTTTTCCCTCGTAGAGGGCTTTTCCAACAATGGCTCCCGCTACTCCGATTTCGGACAACTTTTGCAAATCTTCTGCGGAAGACACACCGCCGGATGCTATAACATCTATGGACACGCTGTTATTTATCTTTCTGATCACTTCAAAATTGGGTCCTTTCAGCATTCCATCCCTTGCTATATCTGTGTATATAATAGTTTTTCCTCCCAATTGCTGTATCTTCTCGGCAAATTGCAGGGCATCCACTGCGCTGGTTTTTGTCCAACCATCTACCGCAATGCAGCCATTCCTGGCATCTATGGATACTGCAATTTTTTCTCCATATGTGTTTATTGCCTGTTTAAGCATCTCCTCATCCTGCACTGCCTTAGTACCTATTATCACTTTATGCGCGCCTATATCAACCAATGTTTTAATTATTTCTAAATTTCTGATACCACCCCCTATTTGTACAGGAATATCTATCTCTTTGATAATTTCTTTGATGATCTCAAAATTTTTACTCTTTCCCTTCAATGCACCATCAAGATCCACGATGTGCAAAGCTTTAGCCCCTTTTTGCTCCCAAAGTTTTGCGACCTCCTTCGGGTCATCATAATATATTTTTTCTTTATGAAATTTGCCTTGGGTGAGCATCACACATTTTCCATCCTTTATATCTATCGCCGGGTATATCAACATTTATTTTATCACACTCGCTTTCATCTATCCATAAAAAGAACCACAAGATCAGGTTCGCCGGTCTTTTTCAGGGCGGACACACAGGTCCGCCCCTACTCTCGAATCAAGGGAACCAATGTACCTCGGGGTCAGGTTCGCCGGGCTTTTTCAGGGCGGACACACAGGTCCGCCCCTACTCCCGAAAAAACCACGGTTCCTGATCCTCAGATCTTTTTCAGTTCCTGACCTCTCGGTATTTTTTTATAATTTCCCCTTTGTAGACAGGACCCCTTCAATCCTCGAATCATAACCGGTCGCTCTATCCAGTGCTTTAGCGAAGGCCTTGAATATACTTTCAATGATATGATGATTATTTTTACCGTATAAATTCCTGATATGAAGGGTCATACCGCTATTAAAGGCCACAGCCCTGAA
>JALNXC010000013.1 GCA_023230535.1 Alkaliphilus sp.
AATTTTTATTATTTTAATAATCCAATCCTGCTGAAGGGAAATATCCGTACGAATGCTTTCCCTATAACCGTATTGAAATCCACCAAACCTAAAATCCCGTCACGACTGTCCAAACTGTTTCCCCTGTTATCTCCCATCACAAATATTTCATTTTCCGGTACGGTTAAATCAACATCCCCCATCGTATATCTATCCGCAACATAACTCTCTTCTAATTTATTATCATTGATATAAATATCACCTTCCGTAATTACTATTTTATCACCCGGTACGGCTATCACACGTTTAATCAGCAGTTTCTGTTTACCCATTTCCGTTCTTAAATTAGATTTGAAGACAACTATATCTCCCCTATGAGGTTCACCCCTTTTATATAAAAATCTATTAATGATCAGAAAATCATTTTCCTCTAATGTTGGACTCATAGAATAATTTTTTACAATAGTCGGTTTTATGAAAGTTGTAATCAACAGTGCAATAACTAAAGATATTATAATGGTTTTCGCCCACTCGATCATTTCGTTATCCATCGTTTGTCCCCCTGTTCGCATAATACATTCAAGTTTTCTATATTATTTTATCACTGTAAACAATAGAAATCAACTATGATGCACTTGTTATTTTATACTTTATCCATATATATTATTGATGATTTTATCTGTTTATGTTATTCTTAAATAAAACAATACGATTTTAATAAGGGGTTGAGCTATTTGGAAAAGATAAAAGATTTTTTTCACGATTTTTCGGACATTTTTTTTGCTATAATTATTGCGGGAATAATGTTTGCCGTACTCACAATAAATTTGGGAGGATGGTTTAATGAGCCCATCCATACTGTGTTGGCGGATAAATCCATGGGTACTTCAGGAGATCAAAATAATGATATCATAGATGGCCAATCTAACAATAACATAAACTTGGAAGATGAACAATTGAATAACAACATGGATTCGGAGGATGACAAATCCGAAATAAAAGAAACTAAAAAAATAATCATTCCCAGCGGGACTTACGGCACCGGAATAGCTAAAATATTGAAAGAAAATGAATTAATAGACGATATAAACGATTTTATTCAGGTTGCTGAAAATTTAAACCTTTCAAGACGATTAAAATCCGGCTCTTTTGAAATTCCTATCAATACTACAGTAGAAAATATGGTTAAAATTATTGCCGGCCAGGAAAGCATATAGTAGAATTTCAAATCTACTACATGCTTTTATTTTTAAAACTCATTGAGGGGTTAAAATATTGATATTATATATCTAATCCCCTGTGCTGTCATGTTCATCCTTGCTGGCTATAGTATACTGATTTAACCTTTTTAAATTGCTGACCCATAGATATATAACATAGGGAATAAAAATGACCATGAGGATTGGGACCTGTGCCATTAAAATAAAGTTAAACAGGCCGTGTAAAATTACAGGTATGATCAATGACATTTTATAATAATGATTTTTTAACTTCAAATCTTCCGTGTACTTACTCAATGATAAATAATAACCCATTGTAATGCCAAATAACATATGTCCGGGAACCGATAAAAGCCCCCTCATAATGCCTACATAATAGGTCCCCATATACCGGAATATAACATACATGATGTTCTCTACGGTGGCAAATCCCAAGGCCGAAAATACGGAATACACTATACCGTCCAATTTTTCATCGAAATTGACATCATCATAAATACCACGAATAACCACAAACCTTTTAAAAAATTCTTCTGTTAATCCGGCAACTATAAATGCAGTGTATGCTACGGATAATAAACCCGAAAAAATATTGACAAATAACAAAACCCTCTGTACAAGCATTACCGGTATTACGGATAATGCCCCCATTAGAAATATACGCAACAGGAGATGCCAAGGCTCCCTGTCGTATCTATCCGTTAAATATATTCCGAGGGCCAGGGCTACAGTAGGCGTAATTGCAATAATTATAAGCCTCGTAAGCATATAACTCTCCTTCCCGTGTTGTTCTTTTCGAAATTTCGTTAAATATATTCATATTTCTTGTAACTGCCCCCGTTATTATCTTAAATTTTGATTTGTCCGTCCGGTTTAGTATTATTCTTTTCATCAAAAATTAACCTAAAAATATAAAAATCGTCTGCCCGGCTGTTCAAACGATTTTTGTATTATATATTCAATTATATGTAAATGACCCGGATATTTAATAAAAAGGTATGTACATCACATATCTTCATCACATATCTTCATATCTATCCCAAAGAAATAATTTCTCTTATCTGGATTGCAATAACTATTATAAATAAAATTCCTGTAAAAATTAACGGTATAAATTCGTATTTTTTAACATCTGCCTCATCATCTTCACCATATATTGCCAAATCCGGTTCTCCCTTATCCCTTTTAATAATTTTCATAAGCTGATATGCAATTGATAAAGTTATTATAGAAATAATTCCAAACAGTATTGTACTGGCTAACATAGCAAAGGAAACCGATATATCGGCAGCCATTTCGCCGGCTGCATCCGTACCCGGAATAAAATCTGCGGCTAAATTTAATATATATCCGAGTGTAACCGCAAAACCGTTATTTACAATATGTCCAACCATCCCGGCAAAGATGGAACCTGTCTCCAAGACTAAATATCCGAAAACTAAACCTAATATTATGGGCCCTAACAAATTATATATATTAAAATGAAAAAATCCAAATAAAATTGCTGAAAAAACAACAGCTTTTTTCTTACCCATCCTTTCATAGCACGACAAAATAAATCCTCTAAAAAATATTTCCTCACAGATACCCGCCGATATGGAAATTATAAATATAAGCACAAGATATTCGCTTCTGTTTGTGGCCATAGGCAATTGCGGTATATTCAAATTTCCTAAAAAGCTTATAATTGTTATTAATAATGCATTTCCAAAGATTGCGGCCGGATATACTAAAATAGTAATACATATTATCAAAAAAATATGTTTAAAACTTATTTTGTTTAATTTGAGAATTTTCCTCACATTTAATCTCTTTGCCATGATATATATTATTGGCGGTAAAAGTATAATTATATATTGGGTGATTATCAAACCGCTCTGTAAGTCTTTAGACTGAAAATAAACCCCTATGGTCCAAAACAATATGGCTCCGATAAGATACAGTATGTTCGCATCCAATACCTTCAACCTTTTTTGCTCTGTCATAATACTCTGCACTCCCCTATCTATCTTCATCCGTTACGGCAAACACATATGGAATATTGCGATAATGATCACCATAATTCAATCCATAACCTACAACGAATTTATTCGGAATAGTAAAACCGACATAATCCGGTACAAGTTTTAACTGTCTGCGTTCCGGCTTGTCCAACAATACACAGCTTTTTATATCGGACGGATTTTTTGCTTTTAAATACTCTATCACTTTCTTCATGGTCAGGCCCGAGTCCACAATATCATCTACTATTAACACATGATAACCTGTTAGATCCTCCTCAATATGGCCGGTTATCTCTACCGTACCCGTAGTCTCCGTCTCATATCCATAACTGGATGTTACAATAAAATCTATTTTGACAGGAATATCCAACTTCCTAACCAAATCCGCCGTAAATACAAAGCTGCCCCTCAGCAATGAAATTATATACAGATTTTTATCTTTATAATCGCCGGAAATTTGCCCGCCCAATTCATCAATTCTGTTTAAAATATCTTCCTCTGAAAAGAGTATCTCCCATACTTTTTTATCTATGTCCATCCGGTTTCCCTCCCAATAGAAATATATTGTAATATTAACATATTAGTGCAAATAAGTATACATGTCAAATATTCATCTGATAAATATTTCTGCCTGTCCTATACTTTCATAATAAGTATAGTATTAGAATTTGTCATTTTTTAATTGAATCAATAAAACTTTGATCTCCTTTAATAAAACAATTATTATATTGAGAGAATACTGCAAGGAAATTAAAACAATAAATAAAATTATTTTGAGGATAATAGCAGAATCCATTAAAACCCCTCCTTTAAAATTATTATATTATTTATTTTAATATTTGAAAAGGTTTTGAAATTTCCCAATTATTGTTTGAAATTACAAATAAAAAAAGCAGCATAGCTGCTTCCAAAATAATCCATACCCTTTCAATTGCTGACTTTTTCCATCTTCGAAATTGAAACCTCATAAGCCACTTTATTTTCTATATTTCTGTCGGAATATTTTTTTTGATACTGCCTGCTCTGAACCCTCCCCCAAATACGAATTTTATCTCCTACATTCAGATTAGAAGAGAATCTGGCATTCCTTCCCCAAGCAATAGTAGGAATATAATCTGATTTATTATAAAGCCTGTTTACTGCAATCAATAAATCTGTAATCTCCCTGCCAAAAGGAGTTTCCCTATAAATAGGAGATTTACAGATATAACCCTCTAAAAAAATTTTATTCGGATTTTTAGGTTCCTTTTTATCTTCAAAAAAAGTAATATGTTTCGCAAATATTGTCAGAACCAACCTGTTGCTATTATCAATAAATTTATTATAAGACCTCAATTGTCCTTCTACTTTTATTATATCCCCATCTTTTAACCCTTCGTCGATCAAAAGCCTATCTGATACTGTTAAAGGTAATCTATCCACTGCCTCACTCAGCCTGGGTATTTCTATATTATATATATAGAACCCCTCACCATAGATCTCGTGGCTGAATTTCTTATCTCCTACAATCTTTCCTATTATAGTTACAACATTCGTATTAATAAGATGGTCAGATGTCATCTTATCCCACTCTCCCTTCTATTCTTATGTTTATAACATTTTGGAACTAATATATAAACATGTTTATTCAGAGCGGGACTGAATTATGTTCTGTTTAGTAAAAAGTTATCGATTTCCTGTACTCCCTATTAAATACGGCTTTTACTTAATGGCTAATACAATATCATTTATCGAAATATCCAACAATAAACAAGTTGTAATTACCGATAGAGCATTATAAATATCATGATTTTTTAATAAGTTTGATACAATGGGATATTCAAACGGTTCTATACCTATGCCGGATAATGTCGTTATACCTCTCTGTAAGCAGTAATTAAAAGATGTTATAAAGCCTATATCGATACTGGAAGCATTAACCGTAGATTTTGAACTCAGGCCATAGGTAATAACCAATATATTACTGTTGCCTCTTAACATATCTAAGGCATATTTATCATCGGAATTGATCAGAGCAATCCTACCGGCATATAAATTGTCAAATAACTTTTTTTTAGATTTAACATAATTGTCAATTGTTTTATTGAAATCCGGATAATTCTGCCCTATATTCGTATAAATTGCAATATCAAATTTAATTCCATGAATCATTTCATGTTTCAATACATGTGCGGACATCTCCATAACTACTACCTTTATGCCCTCATTTGCCATTCTATTTAAATAATAATAAATATCTTCCGTAGCTAAATTTGTAGATCTTAACGGATATTTCTTTTCATTAAATTTAATATTTAAACTGCTTATAACCCCACTTTTTATCCCATATCTGTTGGTAATATGATGGATCAAATTAACTGTCCTTATCTTCCCCTTTGTCCCCGTAACACCGATTACAAAAAATTTCTCCGACGGATAATCATAAAATTCATTACATAATTCTGCAAGTGCTTTTCTTGAGTTCTCAACTCTCTTTATTATACAATTTTTTCTATATATATCCCGTTCCGTATAAATAACGACGGCCCCTTTTTGTACGGCCAAATCGATAAAATTGTTGCCGTCATAGGTTTCCCCCGTTATGGCTACAAAAACATAATCCTTTTTAACCTGTCTAAAATCTGAAGTTATCCCTTTTATCTTTATGCCATCGATCAGCATTGATGTATCCCCTTCCAATTCTGTGATAGGTTAGAATTAATTTATATTATGTTTTGTATTTCAAGATGTAATTATGCAAATAAAAAGCCCCTTGCAATGCAGGGGGTTAATTGGGCTTCTGCCTACCCGTGTTATCGATAAAATAGTTTTCTTTATAAATAAGATCCGATACGGGAACAATTTTATAACCCTGACCCTGTAATTTATCGAGCACTAAGGGTAAAAAATCACTCACATATTTGGCGTTATTGTGAAATAATATTATGGACCCTTTTTTTACATTCCTGGTGATACGATCCACCACGGGCTGGATCCCCATCTCTTTCCAATCCAAGGAATCCAAATCCCATTGGATAGTGCTATAACCTAATTCTTCCGCCGTTTCAATCAACAAGTTATTATAGTCACCGAAGGGGGGCCTAAAAACTACGGGTTGTTTGCCTGTTATCGCTGCAATTTTATCGCCGGTAGTTTTAAGTTCATTTACTATTTGCTCTTTAGATAATTTTGACATATGTGGATGTGTAGTCGAATGATTTCCTATCTCATGCCCTCTTTCATGAATTTTTTTTGCCATATCCGGATATTTATCTATCCAGAATGCCACTAAAAAAAATGTAGTTTTTATTTTATGTTCATCTAATATGTCCAATATATCATCGGTGAACTGATCGCCCCAAGCAGCATCAAAGCTTATGGCTATTTTTTTGTCCTTAGTTTCTACGCTGTATATAGGTAACCTTTTCTGATTTGAAAAAACGCCTATTATGCCCTCATTCCTGGAAATTATAGAAAATAAAAAACCAACCATGACAATTACAATACATGCCGTAACTATCAAAGACTTTTTCCGTAAAATATATACTTTCATCTTTCTCCCCCTCGTAAAAAATTATATTATAGTTTATTCTTTATAACCTGCTTTATGCATATTTTTAAATCATAGCAAGACAATATTTGATTTTGATATAAATGCGTATCCTGCCAAAGCATGTATATTGACCATTATCCCACGTATATTTTAATTGGGGGTGTTTTTATTGTTTGAAATTATTTCTTCCGCATCCATTGGCCTGGGGCTGTTTTTACTCGGCCTAAAATTTTTTACCGGAGGACTCAACCGCTTTGTATCTGTAAAATTCAAACATATACTCATCAATCTAAAAACCCATCCCTTACTTGGTGTTTTTACAGGTTGCATAATTACAGGGATTTTACAGTCCAGCAGTGCCGCAACGGTCACCCTTATCGGATTTGTACAGGCTGATATGCTTACGCTCTACCAAGCCGCACCGATTATTATGGGAATTAATATAGGAACCACAATAACATCCCAACTGATAGCATTCAATATCGGAAAATATAGTTTTATCCCTTTTTTGATAGGCATATCAATCAATTTAATTTCAAAAAATAAAAAAAATCGCAATATAGGGGAAATATTGATAGGTTTTTCTTTAATTTTTATCGGTATTGAATTATTAACGACGGGACTTTCTCCGTTGAAAAATATATTGAAATTCAGGCAGATTTTAGAGCAATTCGGAAAAACACCTTTTTTGGGGATTTTAATAGGATTTTCGGCTATATCCATCCTTCAGAGCAGCAGCACGGGTATAGCAATTTTGCAAACATTGACAGGTACAGGCTCGATATCCGTTTATTCCGCTATTATTATCATGTTGGGAATGAATATCGGCACCTGTGTAACGGCGATAATATCCAGTTTGCCGTTTGACAAATCTGCTAAACAGACGGCACTTATTCATCTTTTTTTCAATATAGCCGGCACAATTTTAGTTTTTCCTTTTATCGATATATTATGCAGGATATCAATCGGTCTATCGCCCTTTAATTTATCGAGGCAAATCGCCAATGCTCATACAATATTTAATATTTTCAGCACAATGATTTTTCTTCCTTTTATAGAGGTCTTCGTGTACGCAGTACAACTGATAATTAAAAAATAATAATAATTTCAAATTTTGATATAATTCATTAATCCTAAAAAAAGCTTCCAGTATATCTATATTCAAAAACGGTTATATTAAACATGTAACTATAAAAATATTGTCAGACTAAAACTTAATTCATATGAGGAGGAGGAACTTATGGCTTCAAGAAACCAAATTCTTGTTCCCGAGGCACGTCAAGCTCTAAATCAAATGAAATTAGAAATCGCTAACGAAATAGGCATCCGGGATTATGATAAAATTGACAAAGGAAATTTACTATCCAGACAGAACGGTTATGTAGGCGGTTATATGACCAGACGTTTAGTTGAAATGGCCCAAAAACAAATAAGTGGAAAATAACTACAAAAATTTATTTAATATTTAGTCAGATTGCATAAATTTATATAATTGCATAAAATAACAGTTGGCACTTTTTGACAAAAGTGCCAACTGTTTTATGCCGAGCATGAATAGATCATCACTTAAACAAAGTGCTCTTGACGACGCTGGTCGGTTCTCTCCCCACTAATATGCTTTGAATCACCATTTTTTTGCATATATCAACTATATCCACCGTATTTTTTCCCATGCTTGTAACAAATAATCTTCCTTTTTTGCTGTCCAATTCAATCCCGTGAGGCATTGGATTGACCTTAATACAATCATTATACCGATTATTCTTCAAATCATATATATGAACACAGTCCATATCAAAATCCGTAACATAAAGATACTGATTTTGATTATCGCTGATCGTCTCAATCGGCATTTTACCTATATTTATCCTATTCTTTTCCGTCAATGTGCCTATTTCGTAGATAAATATTTTCCCATTTCTATTAAATTGATTGCTATAATTGACCACATATAGAAATTTTCCACTGCCATCCATCCTTAAATGCCATGGATTACATTGCACTTTATGATCTTTAACCTTTTCATTTGTCTTCGTTAAAATTTCAGTTATTTCCCCCGAACCGTAACTGCCTACAAAAATTTTTTCTTCATTATTTGTCATAGCCATACCATGGGGCATCTCTCCGGTTGGAAGTTGTACGATCAAATTCAGTTTATCCATATCCAAAATTGAAATGCTGTTAGAATCGGTATTTGCCACATATATGTGCCCATATTTCGGACAGAGTATAACCTGGCTCGGGCAACTGCCCACATAAACAGTATCTATAACTTTTACTTTAACCAAATCTATTATAGAAATACTATTATTCCAACTATTTGGAACATACAATAATTTTCTCTCATAACATAGGGCCATATGATGGGGCCCAAACTGCGGGGAAGAAAAATGATGCCCGCTATCACACAATTTTATTTTCTGAATTTCCTTGCCCTGAACTAAATTCACAATGGAAATAGAGTCCTCAAAAAAATTAGAAACGATCAAGGTGTTATCGGTAAAGCACTTCATTCCACCACATCCCCATAATTAAAATAGTCTGATACAAATGTTATATTTATTATATTATGATTGCCGTATGGATGTGTGAATGGTTTGGAGATGTATCTTTTTATCGGGCCTTAATCCCATATTCCTATAGCAGTACCTTGTTTTTTAAAATTTTCCTCACTTCCCCTATCATGTATAAAGAACCTGCAAATATAATCGCTTCATTCCGCCCTGTTATTTCTACAGCCATTTTTATCGCTTCTTCGACATTCTCATAAAAATAGGTTTTCTTTCCGAATATCCTCAGTTCCTCCGCAAGGTCGACTGCCTTTATTGCTCTTGGATTGTCCGGCCTGGTGGCTATAACCTTATCCGCCAACGGTATTAAATCTTTTAATATGGCCTTTACATCTTTGTCCTGAAGCATCCCCACAACAAAGGTTATTTTATAATCCTTTAACAAAATCTCTATATTTTTTTTCAAGGAATCCGCACCATGCAGATTATGAGCACCGTCAATGATGATTAACGGCTCTTTCCGCAGTATCTCAAAACGCCCCGGCCACCTTGTATTGCAGAGCCCATTCAATATTGATTCGTCACTGATATCAATTTTTCTATGTTCTCTCAGGATTTTGATTGCTCCAAGTGCCATGCAGGCATTATATACTTGGTGAAGCCCCGCCATTTTTATTTTCACATTATTGTATGGTTTTCCCAATATATTTGCCGAGAATATCTGTTCTTCTATATTACTTTGATGTATAACCAACTTATCAAAATTCATCACAAAAAGTTCGCTATTTTTTTCTTTGCATATGTTCTCCAATACTTTCATTACTTCCTTTTCTTGCGGATATGACAGTACAAATCCGTTCTCTTTTATAATCCCGCCCTTTTCATATGCAATTTCTTCTATTGTTTCGCCCAGATATTCCATATGGTCATAACCTATGGGGGTGATTATGGAGACGAGGGGGGTGTCTATAATATTAGTTGAATCAAGCCTGCCTCCCATACCCACTTCTAAAACAAGGTAATCAACATTTTCTTGAGCATAGTAACAAAAAGCTATGGCCGTCACAACCTCAAATTCCGTAGGATGGGTTTTGCCATCTATATGAACCATCTGTTCTACTTTTTCTTTGACGACCTCTGTAACTTCGGCCAGCCTTTCTTTAGGTATATCTTCCCCATTTATACTCATTCTTTCCGTAAATTCTTCAAGATAGGGGGAGATATACAGCCCTACTTTATACCCCTCTTCCTTTAATACTGTGTGTATATATGAAGAGACCGAACCTTTGCCGTTGGTCCCTGCGACATGAATAGCCTTGAGAGATTTATGCGGGTTGCCCAATAGGTTCAGCAAATACCTCGGATTATCCAATCCTAATTTATACCCAAATTTATAAGTCCCGTGAATATATTCCAGTGCCTGTTCGTAATTCATTGCCCCACTCCATTTCTTTTAATTATGATGTGATGTTCTGATTATCTGACAGTTACCTGTTTTTTAAAGAATTCAACCTTTCTGATACATGAGTTAACATCTCTTCGTATTTTATTTGTTTTTGCTTCTCTTCATCTACCAACCTAGCCGGAGCCTTGCCGACAAATCCCTCATTAGAAAGTTTTCCAACAACTCTTTTAATCTCATCCTCTAATTTAGATCTCTCTTTTTCCAACCTTTCAATCTCTTTTTCAAAATCAATCAATTCTTCCAACGGTAAGAACAATTCCGCACCTTCAATAACCGCAGATACCGCATCTTCGGGTATTTCACCCTTATTTCCCGCCTGCTCAATCTCTGAAACGCCTCCCAATGTCATAAAATATTTTTCATTTTCTGATATTATTTTAGCCGTATTTTTATCCTCAGTCAATACAATTAATTTTGCCTTTTTAGAAGGGACAACATTCATTTCAGCCCTGATATTACGTATATTTTTAATGGCATCCATAATCAACTCCATGTATTTTTCTTCCGCCGTATATGCTTCATTTTCCTTATATTCAGGCCATTGTGCCACAATCACACTCCCCTGTGTCGTAGGTAAATTCTGCCATATTTCCT
>JALNXC010000014.1 GCA_023230535.1 Alkaliphilus sp.
AGGGCTTCTTGTCATGATCATTCCTATGGGTACCTTATTTATATCTATACCACACATAGTGCTTTTTAAAAAATCTTTTCGAGATACTACCCCAACAAGTGAACCTTCAGAGACAACAAAAATGGTTCCGACATCTTCTAAAAACAATGTGACTATAGCATCATAAACCGAATTTTTTTCTGTTACAATGATCGGCAATGACATAATATCCTCCACTTTGATGCCTTTTACTTTTTGCGCAAAAATATTAATATTTGAGTTACCCGAATAAAAATATCCGACTTTAGGTCTCGCATCTAAAATTCCAATCATAGTCAAAACCGTTAAATCCGGCCTTAGTGTAGCCCTCGTTACATTGAGATATTTCGCAATTTGTCTACTCGTTATAGGTTCATTTTCCTGTACGATTTCCACGATTCTCTTTTGCCTATTTGAAAGTTCTATGAATATCACCCCTTTTATGTGTTATGCTATTTTTTAATGTGTTATATTATATAATTTAACACATTTAATAATGTTTTTCTATAATTTTCATTTTTAATATTTGAGTTTCTCATCTAAATAACATTTTAATCCTTCAATAGCGACCCTCTCCTGTGCCATAGTGTCTCGATATCTTATAGTAACACAATTATCTTCCAATGAATCAAAATCAAAGGTAATACAAAAAGGGGTCCCAATTTCATCATGTCTTCTGTACCTTCTACCTATACTTCCCGAGTCATCATAATCAACCATATAATTTTCAGAAAGCCTTCTATAAATTTCCAAGGTTTGCTCCTTTAATTTTTTAGAAAGCGGAAATACCGCTGCTTTAAAAGGAGCTAATATAGGATGGAGTTTCAATACCGCTCTTATCTCTTTTTCATTTACAATTTCTTCAGTATAAGAATCAACTAAAAATGCTAAGATAAGACGGTCCACCCCTACGGAAGGCTCTATACAATATGGTACATATTCTTCATCGGTAATCGGATCCTGATAAATAAAACTTTCACCGGAATATTTGCCGTGTTGTTTCAAATCAAAATCCGTTCTATTGGCAATACCCCAAAGTTCCTCCCAACCAAATGGAAACTTATATTCAAAATCTGTTGTTGCCTTGCTGTAATGCGATAATTCTTCTTTGCTGTGGTCACGAAAACGAATATTTTCTTCATTTAAATTTAGGCCCAATAACCAATCTTTACAAAAATCTTTCCAATAATCAAACCATTTCATATCCTCCTGGGGCTTACAAAAAAACTCTAATTCCATCTGCTCAAATTCTCTCGTTCTAAATATAAAATTGCCTGGGGTAATTTCATTTCTAAATGCTTTTCCAATTTGCCCTATTCCAAAAGGTATTTTCCTTCTTGATGCTCTTAAAATATTTTTAAAATTTAGGAAGATTCCCTGTGCTGTTTCAGGCCTTAGATATATTTCTGTACCGGAGTCCTCTGTTACCCCTTGGAAAGTTTTAAACATCAGATTAAATTGGCGAATATCGGTAAAATCATTTGAACCGCATTCAGGACAAACAATATTCTTTTCTTTTATATAGGATTGCATCTTCCCATTGTCCCAGGATTCTACAATAGCCTTATTATTATGTTTATGCATATATTCCTCTATTAATTTATCCGCTCTAAAACGGGATTTACATTTTTTACAATCCATTAACGGATCCCTAAAACCTTCAATATGTCCCGAAGCTTCCCATGTTTTGGGATTCATTAAAATAGCAGAATCCAATCCGACATTGTACTCACTCTGCTGTATAAATTTTTTCCACCATGCTTTTTTAATATTGTTCTTCAATTCTACTCCTAAAGGTCCATAGTCCCATGCATTTGCAAGCCCTCCGTATATTTCAGAACCCGGGAATATAAAACCCCTTGATTTAGCTAAAGAAACTATCTTTTCCATTACTTTTTCCGTCATCATTTTGTTTTCCTCCATTTGATATTTTAAGATTAAAAAATAAAGCCCTTCATCTCTAACTCTTAAAAGTTAGGGACGAAAGACCTCTCTTCCGCGGTTCCACCCTAGTTGGCTAAAAAACCCACTTTAATTAACATCACTAAAAGGCGCCTTTCACCGATAAACTGCCGGGCTTACACCGTCCCCGACTCGCTGATATAAAATCAGTTCTTATTCCTTATCATTGTAATGTACTATTTAATTTAAGTTTAATTTAGCAAACTATAGTAGCTTTGTCAATGGTGATATCAAATTTTTATATTAAAAATATTCATCATCTAAATTATCATTAACCTCTTCGCGCTTTTCTTTATCTATTATAATATCCTCAGTTTTTTTAGCCTTGTCGGTATTTGCACCCTTTTTACCTCCAACCATATCCCTGATTCCCGAAACGGTCTCTTCGGCTATTTCATTGATATCAACAACCTCACCGCTGTCTTTAACTATTTCTATAGTTGATTTAGTAATCAATGCGGCAGCTATACCCAGTAAGGATATTGTAGGATATAGCATCACTCCTATGGCACCGGCCGTTATAGGAACATTTAACAAAATTTCTCCATCCTTTTTTAAAATAATACGCGATACGTTGCCTTTTCTAATGACGGCCTTTAATTTTTCAACAATCTCGTTTCCCACAGAAGACATTGTATCCATCCAAGTCTTACCATGTTTTTCCTCAATAAATATTATAGTTTCTATAACATCTCCATCATTTTGCTCCAAGGCTTCCTTAGCCTCTTTATATGAAACCCCTGTTCTTTCTCTGATTATATCGATTTTTTCCAAAGTAATCATATTTTTTCCTCCCCTCATTTATAATTTTTCCGCCATTTCCAGGCTCTTAAAATTATGCTTATTGGTATATGTCAATATATATTGTCTCAATATTCTTCCAAGTTCAATATTTAAATGCCTGCTGATTTTTAGGTTCTTTATCTCTTCCATATCCCTAGTCAATAGATATATAGCCAATTTAACGGTTGTATTTCCTATTTTTATTGCAAATGAATCCGTACCGAAACATGAGGAACAGAGTAATCCGCCTTGTTCCGCACTAAACCTCCATGATATAGATTGTTTGTTCGCACAATGAACACAATTCATAAGATGAGGCCTATAACCTACATAGTTCATTAACTTTATCTCGAATGCGCGAATAATGGGGTTTATTTCTATATCATCTTCCTTTAATATATATAGTGTCTCCCCTAAAAGGTTAAAAAGCCTATTATTGGTCTGGCCTTCCGTTATCACGGTTTCTATTAACTCCACCAAATAAGCGGCATAAGATAGTTTTTTTAAGTTCTCTCTCAACGGATAAAATATTTCTCTCACATCACATTGATTTACGGTATATAAGCTTCTGCCCTTATACAATACGAATTCACTATAGGAAAAGGGTTGAATTCCGGCCAATAAATTGCTTTTAGGCCTGTAGGCTCCTTTGGCAATAGCATTTATCCTGCCGGCTTTTCGTGTAAAAATCGTCAGTAAACTGTCAGTCTCTCTATATTTTCTATTTCTTAATACAAAACCTTCTGTAATAATTAACATTTTTAACTTTTTATTCTACCTTTCCACATGAAAAATTATAAATTATTGCTATATAATATAATAAGGCCTTGGGAATCCGGCATATTATGAATGTCCCGGGATGATAAAATATAGAAAATTCATAACAGTGACAAAAATGCAAGGCTTTCATAGCAATAATAAAAAGGGATTTAAATAATTTTGAGTATTTAGGTCATAATCGTAATTTCGTTCATTTCTAATGTTTCCTCAGTATAAATATTGTTTTTCTCATCCCCATTATAACAGTATTTGTTGAATTCTCCTGAATTTACATCACATTCCTTTAGATACATATAGGCATATATATTTCCTGTCTTTTTAAAAATATTCCACATTATTTTATTCAGCATAAACAAGTCCCCTCTCGTAATAGTATCTTACACTATTTTTTGCATTTAGAGCCTCGCTATACATTGTAAATTTTACTATTATTATTTTTTATCCGACAGGATTTAGTTATTCATAACCCAAATCTCTCAACATACTATCCTTATCTCTCCAATTTTCTTTTACTTTAACCCATAATTCCAGATATATCTTTGAACCTAAAAGCTTTTCTATATCTTTTCTTGCACTTTTACCTATGCCTTTTAGTTTTCTACCATTCTTACCAATAATAATACCTTTATGAGATTTTTTTTCACAATATATTGTGGCACTGATATCTACTATATCTTTATTGGGTCTTTTTGCCATCACATTAATTTCTACAGCTACTCCATGGGGAATTTCCTGTTCCGTATAATGAAGAATTTTTTCTCTTATAAGTTCTGCTACAATTAAACGTTCCGGTTGATCCGTAATCATATGGCCCGGAAAATATTTTGGTCCTTCAGGCAAATAATTTACTATAAGATTTATTAAATTATCTAAATTAGCCCCTTCCAGAGCTGAAACAGCTATTATATTTTTAAACAGCCCCGTCTCTTCATATTTATCATATAATTCGTCCAAACTCTGCTGATTCATTTTGTCAATTTTGTTTATTACTAAAATAACAGGTGTGCCTATACCTTCCAATTGTTCTATAATATATTTATCGCCGGGCCCGATTGAAGAACTGTCATCTACTATAAATAATATCACATCTACTTCTTGCAATGCATCCTTAGCTACCCTGACCATATATTGGCCTAACCTGTGCTTAGGCCTGTGTATTCCCGGCGTATCCAAGAATATAATCTGATAATTTTCCTGTGTATATACACATTGTATTTTATTTCTTGTGGTTTGAGGTTTATCCGATATAATAGCAATTTTTTCACCGATTATTTTATTCATAAGTGTTGATTTCCCTACATTTGGCCTTCCTATAATAGTTACAAATCCCGACCTAAATTCCATAGTTGCATCTCCCATCTATTTTTTTTAGGCTTTCGGGGGAAAAGGCATAAGGTAATAAATCATCTATAGTATATATCTTAAAATCACATTCCGATCTTGCAACTATAATTTTAATTTTGTCGCCAAACTCCATTATCACCTGTCTACAAATTCCACATGGATATATGTAAGTATCCGAATCACTGATCACAGCTATAGCCTTTATATCACGCTCGCCTTCCGAAACAGCTTTAAATAATGCCGTTCTCTCGGCACAATTCGTTCCCGCATAAGATGCGCACTCTATATTGCATCCCGTATACACTTTCCCTTCTCCGGTAAGCAAAGCCGCCCCTACGGAAAATTTGGAATATGGTACATAGGCATTTTGTTTTGCCTCAATTGCCTTTTTAATTAATTCTTCATATGTCAAAAACATCGCCTCCATTATTGCTGAATGCTACAACAAGTTATCATATGGACCCCTATTAAAACGAAAGCACCATAGGCCAAACTCAATAAGGGTCAAATTTACACAGCCGGAAGAAATGAACAAGTTTGCAGTGTTTGATCGTATATTCCAAATATCTCAAAATTATTGGGATATAAAACTTCCATAACAATGAACATGTTGTTGCTTATTCTATGGTTACATTGTTAAAATTACGTACAACCTGAACCCATGTTTTACCCGGATTCAATATTAATTCCTGCCCTGTTTCATCATAATATTTTGTAGCACCCTCATAGCTGTCTTTTTCCCAAGTTATATCAATGGCCTTCCCGCCGGTTATGTATTTTCCTTTGCCTTCGCCAACCGTATCCATCTTCAGGCGTAACTGTTCATCTATTACTTTAGCTGAAACCTGCTGTATTATAATGTTTGTTGCAGTAAGCGTCTCTTCAGTTATTTCATCTTTATGCTCCGTTCCATTATAATATCTTTTATAAATTTTATTTGCATCATCATAAATATATGATGCCTCACTGTTTTTAAAATATTTAACTTTTACCTCATTTGCAATTTCGCCTCTTCCCATCTCTTTAAAAGAGGAATTAAATTTAAATCCGTCAAACTGTGGCTCTTTTCTATAATTGCTTTTTTCCGCCGCTTTCTTGAGGGCCTCATAACTGGAATACAAATTATGGGGAATTTTTTTATGTTTTTTTCTCCAAAACACATCATTACCCCGGCTCATAGAATTTATATTCGCCGCCTTTTTATTTTCAATATCCGCTATAGCCTGATTGCTTCCACCGACATGCACCAGATGGCTGTCAAATTCCAATGACTTTTCAACAAGATATGGTCTGGCACTCCTTATAGGCCCTAAGGTTTCAGGTTCATTTATCAAAAATATACCCAAATACCTGGTAATATCTCCTTCCGCTAAAAATTCATACGCAAATTCAGCATCTATTAAACCTGCCTGCGGCCTGGCACCCTGTTGATTATCAAAAACAACGGTAAAAGGCCTTCTGTTTATTTTCTCCTCTTCCGCATATATACCGCTCAGGGGAGAAGCCACACCCTCTATTTCGGGTTGATCAACGGTTTGAATGTCTTCCGTTTTTTCTACCCCTGCATCGGTATGTTTTTCTTCCTCATCATTGTTGTTTTTCTTACGACAACTTGTTCCTATAAATAATATCAATAAAACTAAAAATAATATGATTCCCTTTTTTCTCCAATCGCTCATAACATGTCTCCCCTTTGATTTACACTTTACTCCAATTTTTTGCTTGAGGGTTTTGCAATCCCCCCGGACACAACCAATTTAATCGCATCCTCCACACACATATCCAGCACAATCACATCTTCTTCAGGTACTGCTACCAACATACCCGATGTGGGGTTAGGTGTGGTAGGTATAAAAACTGAAACTGTGGCCTTACCTATTTTATCTTCGATATTTTCTACTCCCGTTGAAGTGACAAATCCTATAGTATATACCCCGGGCGTAGGATATCTCACCAAAACAACCTTACGAAATGCCGTATTAGCACTACCATATATAGTTTGCGTGAGCTGCTTGATAGGAAAATAAATAGATCTCACTATCGGAATCTTTTTAAAAAAATATTCAGTGGTGCCGAACAGCTTATGACCTGCATAATTTGTAGCTATAACACCGGCTAATAAAATTATACCTACAGTAATAATAATACCTAAACCATAAATTGTAAAGCCTAACAATTCTTCTATGGGCCTTCTAAATACGCTGTCAACTTTATTTAACATCCACAATATAGAATAAATAGTGATCAATAAAGGAATCATTACCAATAGCCCTGTTAAAAAAATTTTTCTAATCTCTTTAAACATCTTTTTCACCCACATTTCTCATCAGCCAAATATTTGGAAAAATATAATTGTTATTAATATGCCCAGAACCCCGCCTATCACTACTTCAAAAAAACTATGAATTTTTGTCTCAATTCTACTTTGACAGATTAACAATGCCATAAGTACCGATAATGTGGCTAAAAACACATTCTCCGATATAAAAGTAATTGCAGTAGCCAATGAAAATCCCACAGCCGCATGTCCGCTCGGCATCCCACCCTGTAAAAAAGTTTTAACACCAAAATATGACTTTGTTACAATTACTATAAAAATAACCACAATCAATGCGATAAAAGTTATATGCAATGGAGACTGTCTCACATGATGCAATACCTGTAAAGTATACGGATTGATCCTATGAAAAAAAATTAGATAAGCGACAATTATAGAATTAATTGTCGCAATAAGTACCGCACCTGCTGCTACATTTTTAGCAGTTTTAGCAAAAACATTATATTTATCCGTGATTAAATCAATAGTAGCCTCAATTGACGTATTTATCATTTCTGCTACTATTACCATGGAAATTGTAAGAAATAGTATGAGTATTTCCGTCCTGGTTAAATCAAAAAATAGGCTTGCGGCTAATACGGCTATAGCTACAAAAAAATGTATTCTCATATTCCTCTGTGTTTTTAATCCATATATAATTCCTTCAAATGCATAATTTAAACTGTCAATTAACCTCTTAATTCTCATAAAATATTACCCCATTGTTTTTTTTATAAATTCAAGAATGAAAGGACAGTTTCTTCTCTGGCCCTCATGTCTTTTGCAGATTCTTTTGTATCATGATCATAACCCATCAAATGAAACATACTATGAACTAATAAAAAAATCATTTCTCTTCCAAAAGAATGATTATATTTCTTTGCTTGTAATGCTACTTTTTCGACAGATATAACTATATCTCCTAAAAGTTTCTCCTCTATATCTATAATTTGATTCCCTTCCACTAAGGGAAAGGACAAAACATCAGTTGGACAATTTATCCCCCTATAAATTTTATTTAATTCTTTATTCTCATCATCATCCACCAAGGATAGGCTTATTTCATAATCTAAATCCCAGCCCTCATAAGCTAAACACACCAGGGCGGCCCTTTCTAATAATCGGATTAATCGTTCCTCAATCTTATATTTATGCTGTCTATTATCAACCAATAATTCCATCAGATTTATCCCCATCTTCTCTCTGAATATTTAGACATCCGGGTATTCGATTCTTTCGTGAAAAATACCCGTTATCACCTTTAAAAAAGATTCTTTAATTTTTTTTAACTCTTTCAAGGTAATATTACTTTCGTCTAATTGCCCATCTTCCAGTTTGTCTCGAATTATTTTTTCTATTAACTCCTCCACCTTTTTCCGGGTTGGTGAAGATAGGCTCCTCACAGCAGCCTCTACCGAATCGGCCATCATTACTATTGCTGTTTCCTTTGTTTGAGGTTTTGGCCCTTCATATCTAAAATCTTTTTCGTCTATGTTATTGCCGTCTTCTCCGGATTTGGCTTCATGATAAAAATAAGCCGCTAGGGTAGTCCCATGATGCTGTTCTATAAAATCCCTTATCTCCGCCGGCAATTTATACTTTTTAGCCAAGTCTATACCATCCTTTACATGATCTATGATTATAGCACTGCTGAGATGAGGATCTAATTTGTCGTGAGGATTATCACATGTCAATTGGTTTTCTTTAAAAAAATAAGATCTTCTTATCTTCCCAATATCATGATAAAATGCGCCCACTCTGGCCAATAAGGAATTAGCTCCTAAAGCATCTGCAGCAGATTCACTTAAATTACCCACTATAATGCTGTGATGATATGTGCCCGGAGCCTCTATCAGCAGTTTCTTTAATAATGGTTGATTTGGATTTGACAGTTCCAACAACTTCAATGGAGTCACTATACCAAATATAGACTCCCATGCCGGCAATGACCCCACTGTCAATACCGAACAAAAAAATCCATTTAACATACCATAAAATCCAAATGTAAGGGTCTCCATTATCTCACTGCTATTTATAAAACCGATACCCACAATTGTTGCCATATTAATTATACTCATAGCAAGCCCCGAAACAAAAATACTCGCTCTCTGCTGTGTATTTATTACACTAAAAGCACCAACCGTCCCTCCAATCAATGCCATTGCTATAAAAGTAATATTATTACCGGTAATAATACTGATCAATACGGTCAAACATAAATTGATGAGCAAAGCTAATCTGGATTCGAGTAAAATTGAAATGAGCATGGAAGAAGTGGCTACAGGAATTAAATATATTGAAATTCCCTGTACAGCCCTTGAAATTATTAATGTAGAAATAAAAATAATATAGATCATCAAAAGTCTTTTGGGTTTTGTCAATAACTCCCTATTAAATGCCGCAATATAAGCAATTATGAGAAGTTCAATTACTAAAACCATAGCACCGATGCCTATATACAGAACAAAATCAAATTTGCTTTCATCGGTCAAAATTCCCAATTCACGCAATAATTCTAATCTGTCTTCTGTAATAATCTCACCTTCCCTGATTATGTTATCCCCTTTTCGTATTATTACCTTGTCTACGTTCTCCTTTGCCGATTCTATCTCTTTATTAGTGGCATCCTCATCTAAAAACTTATTAGGACGAATTGTAGCATAAATTATAGAGATTGCTAAATCCTTTAAATCGTTATCAAACTCATCTAAATTTGTTATATATTCTTTTATACTATTTTTTTGTTTTTGCAGATCTTCAACGTTTATTCCCGCACCCATATTTTGTGTTATTATTTCATTTATATAACTTTCTAAATATTCTAATCTTTCTAATGATGCCCCTATAGCTACCCTCGCATCAACTGTTACTATATTCAGATCATTTTTTGATGTGAGCTGTGTTATTTTTTCTATCTCTGTCAATTCTTCATCACTACGCAGCCTATATACTAACGAAAAAAATTTTTCTATATCTTTTTTAACTTCCACATGAACACCCGGATTCAATTTATAAACAGGTTTTACCGCGGCTGCAGCTTTTTGCTTTGCACGTTCCGTATTGATTTTATCTTCTATATCTTTTGGAGCCCGTATATCCTCCGGAGCTTTTTGCCCTATCTTTAAATCAAACTTTTCCGGTTTTAAATTTGTTAACAGTATAAAAAATAAACTTGCAAAAAACAGCAGGGCTATAAGAAAATTTCTGATTGATTTTCTTTGAAAAAACCTCTCGGCAGAGCTATTCATAGTGTCCTCCCCTAATATTTAATATACATATTACTTTATTTTTGCACCCTAGTTTTCGCCTTAATATCATATTTCTCGTAAGCATTGACAATTTTTTGAACTAATCGATGTCTCACAACATCTCTGCTTGTTAAATATACAAATCCAATTTCATCTATATCTTTTAATACCTTTTCTACATGCTTTAGACCGGAATATTTACCCTTAGGAAGATCTATTTGTGTAACATCCCCTGTTACTATAGCCTTTGAACCTAAGCCTATCCGGGTTAAAAACATCTTCATCTGCTCCCTGGTAGCATTTTGAGCCTCATCTAAAATAATGAAAGAATTGTTTAATGTTCTCCCCCTCATATAGGCCAAAGGAGCCACCTCTATCATGCCTCTTTCTACATATTTTTGGAATCTTTCCGATCCAAGAATATCAAAAAGGGCATCATATAGAGGCCTCAAATAAGGATCTACCTTGTCCTTTAAATCCCCGGGTAAAAATCCAAGGCTTTCACCGGCCTCTACCGCAGGCCTTGTCAAGATAATTCTATTTACTTCCTCATTCCTTAGGGCTTTTACTGCCATAGTGACTGCTAAATAGGTTTTGCCCGTACCGGCAGGACCTATACCGAATGTTAAATCTTTAGATTGTATTTGTTCAATATATTTTCTTTGCCCCACGGTTTTTGGTTTAATAGGTTTGTTTTTATCGGTAACAAATATTATATCCCCCGCCAAAGACTGTATTTGTTCCTGTTCCCCCTC
>JALNXC010000015.1 GCA_023230535.1 Alkaliphilus sp.
AGTAATTATTTTAAATATTATAAAATTAATAGATCATAAATATAATTTTGTAGATATCAGTATCACATTATACAGTCTGATCTATATTCCTTTTTTATTGGGGCATATCTTGCTCATCACCAAACAAACAAATGATATTGTTATATGGCTTATATTTATTGTTGCTTGGGGTACCGATACCCTCGCATATTTTTCCGGCTATCTTTTCGGAAAAAGAAAATTATGTCCGTTTATCAGCCCTAAAAAAACTGTTGAGGGGGCAATAGGAGGTACATTAGGAAGTATGGTTATTTCATTAATTTTCGGGTATTTCTTCTTAAAGGACCATTTATTTGTTGTTGCACTCATCGGTATTTTAGGCAGTATAGCGGCTCAAATCGGAGATTTAAGCGCTTCTTTAATAAAAAGACATATCGGTATTAAAGATTTCGGAAATATAATGCCCGGACATGGGGGGGTTTTGGATCGTTTTGACAGTATATTGTTTACGGCCCCGACCGTATATTATATTTTAATATTCCTGATCAATGGGTGACAAATAAACAACTGTGTAGTTTTCTTTAGAAATATGAGGTGATAGTTTGAAAAAAATCAGTATATTAGGTTCTACCGGATCAATCGGAATTCAAGCCCTGGATGTTGTCGGAGCACATAGGGAAAGATTTAAGATAGTCGGATTATCGGCATCAGGGAATATTGATGAATTGGAAAAACAGATAGAAGAATTTAACCCTGAAGTTGTAGCGGTTTTTGAAAAAGAGAAGGCAGAAATTTTATCTCACAGAGTAGGTAAAAAGGTCAAGATTGTTTCAGGTATGGAGGGATTGGTCACAGTTGCAACATTAGAGAATGCGGATATAGTTTTAACATCGGTGGTAGGCAGTGTGGGGTTACTCCCTACATTGGAAGCCATCAGACGTAAAAAAACCATAGCCTTAGCTAACAAAGAAACATTAGTTGCAGCCGGTGAGCTTGTTACGAAGGAAGCTAAAAAGTATGCTGCCGGGATAGTCCCGGTCGATAGTGAACATTCTGCTATTTTTCAATGTTTACAAGGCGAGGACATAAAAAATGTATCCAGGATCATTTTGACGGCCTCCGGCGGTTCTTTCAGAGATTGGACCAGGGCCGAAATGGAAAAGGCCGGGGCAAGAGATGCATTAAAACATCCGACATGGAATATGGGTAAAAAGATAACCATTGACTCATCGACTTTGATGAACAAGGGACTGGAGGTAATTGAGGCAAGGTGGTTATTTAATATGGAATTGGATAAAATAGATGTTGTAGTACATCCCCAAAGCGTTATTCACTCAATGGTGGAATATAAGGATAATTCAATTATCGGCCAAATGGGAGTCCCCGATATGAGGATACCAATACAATATGCGCTATCCTATCCGGAACGTATAGAAAGTAGTGTAAAGAGGCTTGATTTTAGCAATTTGGGTCAATTGACATTTATGCCGCCCGATATTGAGAGATTTCCATGTCTATCCCTGGCTTATGAGGCTCTAAAAATAGGAAAGACAATGCCGTGTGTATTGAATGGAGCAAATGAAGTGCTTGTTGAATATTTTTTAAGGGACAGGATCGGATTTTATGATATACCTAAATTTATCGAAAAGGCAATGGCGGCACATAAACCATTTTCATATAAAACTGTAGATGAGATATTAGAAGTAGACAAATGGGTTAGAAATTGGGTTAGAAATGAAATAAAATAGGAAGGTGCTATTATGACTACTGCATTTGTAGCGATTATTGTTTTTGGATTATTAGTGTTAATCCATGAATTAGGTCATTTTACGGTGGCAAAATTGGTGGATATCAAGGTGCATGAATTTTCCATAGGTATGGGCCCTAAATTGGCTCAAATAAAAAAAGGTGAAACGGCGTATTCAATTCGGGCATTGCCTTTAGGCGGGTATGTCAGGATGGAAGGGGAAG
The DNA here is from genome assembly GCA_023230535.1 of Alkaliphilus sp. Lineage (GTDB taxonomy): Bacteria > Bacillota > Clostridia > Peptostreptococcales > Natronincolaceae > JAAZJW01. The sequence continues at coordinate 1,951 of JALNXC010000015.1, forward strand.
ATGAGGAATCCGATGATTTAAGAAGTTACAATAACAAATCGGTTTTATCTCGCATTGCCGTCATTTTTGCAGGCCCTTTTATGAATTTTATTTTGGCAATAGGTTTGTTTTCGATTATTTTTTATTATATAGGGACACCGACCACGAGGATAGATGAGGTTATACCTCAATCTCCCGCTCAACATATGGGGATAAGGAGCGGAGATATCATTCATTCCATCGACGGGGAAAGGATGGGCACCTGGCAGGATATTATAGATGCAATCGGTAATTCGGACGAAAATCCCATAGATATCGTCATTATCAGGGATGGCAATAAAGTGGAAAAAGTTGTAGAACCTACCAGGGATGCAGATACGGATCGAATAACAATAGGTATTGTGGCCACCATGGAAAGATCTATATTTTTATCGGTTCAAAACGGATTTATAGTTATAAAAGCCATAACGGCCGATATATTAACTTTTTTAAAAGGGCTTATTACCGGGAAGTCTAATGTTGCAGGGGAGGTCATGGGCCCCATAGGAATTTTAAGCCTGGTAGGGGAGGTAGCAAAAACAGGGTGGTTGGATATAATAAACCTGACCGCCGTACTGAGTGTGAATTTGGGTTTAATAAATTTACTTCCGATACCTGCATTGGACGGGAGTAAAATTATGTTCTTATTGGCCGAAGTTGTGAGAGGAAAACCTATAGACCCGGAAAAAGAAGGTATGGTACATTTGATAGGGTTCGGCATTTTGATAACATTGATGTTATTTATAACTTATAAGGATATATTAAATCTTTTCGGTTGATTCAAACAGAAAACCTATAAATATAAAGAACAATATTATTGGAGAGATGTATATTTATTATAGAAGGTGTGCAAATGAGAAGAGAAACTAAAATCGTTAAATGTGGGAATATATATATAGGAGGGGATAATCCGATCACGGTTCAATCTATGACCACTACAAATCCCGCCAATGTTATCGGCACGGTTAAAGAAATTAAAGGATTGGAAGATGCGGGATGCGATATGGTCAGGATTGCTATACCGGACATGGAAGCCGCAAGGTCCATAAGTGAAATTAAAAGACAAACAGATATACCGATTGTAGCCGATATCCATTTCGATTATAGGCTGGCCCTGCGGTCTATGGAAGAAGGGGTCGACGGATTGAGGTTAAACCCCGGGAATATCGGGGGGACCGCAAGGGTACGGGAGGTAGCAAGGGCGGCCAAAAAAAAAGGTATACCCATAAGGATAGGTGTAAATGCGGGTTCATTAGAAAAATCCATATTAGATAAATATGGGTACCCCACGGCCGAGGGAATGGTGGAAAGCGCTCTCAACCATATCACCATATTGGAGGATTTAGATTTCGAGGATATTGTAGTATCGTTGAAGGCCAGCGATGTTAAACTTACCGTAGATGCCTATAAATTGATGGCCGAAAAAGTCGATTATCCTTTTCATTTGGGAATTACGGAGGCGGGCACGGTATGGGCCGGTACAATAAAGTCATCCGCCGGTATAGGTGCTCTATTGCTTATGGGAATAGGCGATACCATCCGTGTTTCATTAACCGGTGATCCGATAGAAGAGGTTAAAGTGGGAAGGCAACTTTTAAAGTCTTTGGGTATAATTCAAAATGAAATAACAATAGTGTCCTGCCCCACCTGCGGCCGATGTAAAATAGACTTAATACGCATAGCCAATCAGGTGGAGGAAGAATTAGGCGGATTAAAAAAACCTATCAAGGTTGCTATCATGGGTTGTGCCGTAAATGGGCCCGGAGAGGCGAGGGACGCCGATATCGGTATAGCCGGAGGTGCCGGTTCGGCACTTTTATTTAAAAAGGGAGAAATTATAAAAAAGATAAAAGAGGAAGAAATTTTGGCGGTATTGATAGAAGAGATTAAAAAGATGTAATAGGGAGGGGGTTAGGAACTATATGAGGATTACTGCCATCATACCTGCTTATAACGAGGAAAGCCGTATTGAAAAGGTTATTGTTCCCATTCTGGAAACCGATATAGTATCAAACATAATTGTTGTTGATGACGGTTCTCAGGATTTGACTTCGGATATCGTATCAAATTATAATGTTGAACTGGTAAAAATGCCTCAAAATAAGGGAAAGGCCGAAGCAATAAGAGAAGGTATAAAACATTGTAAGGATAAAAGTGATATTATAATCTTATTAGATGCAGACCTGGTGGGCTTAACTTCAGATCATGTTAGAGCACTTGTTTTGCCGATATTTGAAAAAAATGCCGATATGACAATCGGAATTTTTAAATCCGGAAGGCATATTACGGATTTGGCACAATCAATTGCACCCAACCTATCGGGTCAAAGAGCAATAAAGCCGGATATTGCCAATAAAATTATAGATATGGATGTAGAAGGATACGGCATTGAAACGGCACTTTTTCAATTGATAAAAAAATATGGTCTTAAAGTGGAGAATGTCATATTGGAAAATGTGACACATGTCATCAAGGAGGAAAAGGTAGGCCTCATAAGGGGGATTTCCTGGAGGCTTCAGATGTATAAAGATATAGTAAAATATCTTATGCATTAGATAAAAAAGGATAAATAAGGAGAGAGGGATTTCATGACCGATTTTAGAGGTATTGGATTTAATCATTTTTTAAATAGCTTGGGATTAGCCCGGGATCCGTCTTATGAATCCTGTTTTATAGAAAAAATAAGGTACTTTAAACAGAGCAGAAGATTATTGTTGCAATTAACAGGAAAACAAATACCCGAACAGGGGAAGATAGAAAAACAGATAGAAAAATATTTTATTGAGCGGTTTAAAGTGACCATGGGTTGCGAAATTCGCATAAATAGCAACCAAGAACCTGATTCAAAGGAGAATGAACCGGATAAGGAAGAGCCTTCACCTTTATCTGTTTTACCGGATAAAAAATTTTCCGGTAAAATCAGTAAAATTGCCGATGCCGCATTTTCCTCGGGTGATGTTATTATAGAGGGAGAAATATTCGGTATAGAGATAAAAGAGTTGAGAAGCGGAGAAAAACTTGCAATTTTATATATTACGGATCATATAACTTCCATAACGGCAAAAATTTTTGAAAGAAAAAATCAGACGGTCGGATTTGAAGAGATGTTTGCCGAGGGGATGGCGGTCAGGGCTTGGGGAAATGTTAAATATGATGAATTCAGCAAGGAAAATGTTATCATGTTGACCGATATCGTGCAGATAGACAAGGCGGCAAGAGATGATTTACATGATGAAAAAAGAATTGAATTACATCTGCATACACAGATGTCCGCTATGGACGGTATATCCTCCATAAGTGATTTTATAGAACAAGCGTCGGAATGGGGGCATAGGGCTATCGCTTTAACCGATCATGGCGTAGTGCAGGCATTTCCGGAAGCGATGAATGCCGCTAAAAGGTATGGAATTAAAATGATATACGGTATGGAAGGTTATTTGGTAAATGATGAAGCGATGATTGTGGAGGGCAATGATTCATATCTATTCGATGATGAATTTATAGTCTTTGATATAGAGACTACCGGATTATCGAGCAGAAATGATAAAATTACGGAAATAGGTGCGGTTAAGATAAAAGATGGTGAAATTATCGATAGTTATTCCAGTTTAATAAATCCGGAGAGGGATATCCCGGCAAAGATTATAAAAATGACCGGTATTACCGATGAGATGGTCGGAGATAAACCGACCATAGAAATTATACTGCCGGAATTTTTAAAATTTATAGGTGATAGGCCCGTAGTTGCCCATAATGCCGATTTTGATATAGCATTTGTCAGAGAAAATATGAAGAGGATAGATAAAAATTTTACGAATACGATAATCGACACTTTAAATTTATCACGTATACTTTTGCCGGACCTTAAAAGACATAGATTAAACATTGTTGCAAAAGAACTAAATATACCTCTGTTAAATCATCACAGGGCCGTAGATGATGCCGAAGCCACAGCTAAAATATTTATTAAATTTATAGAAATGATGAAAACTATGAACATAATATCTTTCAAAGACATCAACGGCCAATTAGGTGCAGGGATTGATATTAAAAAGTTAAACACTTATCATATTGTTATTCTGGCAAAAAATCAGATGGGTTTGGAGAATTTATATAAAATTGTATCTGAATCACACTTGAACTATTTTCACAAAAAACCCAGAATACCTAAAAGTTTGCTCAATAAACACAGGGCCGGACTCATATTGAGCACAGCCTGTGAATCGGGCGAATTATTTCAGGGTATCTTATCAAATAAACCGGACAAACAGATAGAGCGTATTGCCGATTATTATGATTACTTGGAAATACAGCCAATAGGAAATAATATGTTTTTGATAGAAAAAGGCCTGGTTGAGGATGAGAATGAGCTGAAAGAGATCAACAAAAAGATAGTGGAATTAGGTGATAAATTAGAAAAACCGGTTGTGGCTACGGGAGATGTTCATTTTTTAAATCCCGAAGATAGTATTTTTAGGCAAATATTGATGACGGGGCAGGGATTTGCGGATGTTAACAATCAAATGTCGTTGTATTTTAAAACCACGGATGAAATGCTCGAAGAATTTTCATATTTGGGAGAAGAAAAATGCACGGAGGTGGTTATACGAAATCCGAATAAAATATGCGATGAGATAGAAGATCTAATTCCGATTCCCGACGGGACATTTTCACCTAAGATAGAGGGTTCGGAAGAAGAATTAAAAAAGATGTGTTATGATAGGGCCGAAAAGATTTACGGTGAAGATATGCCGGCAATTGTCAAAGGCAGGCTGGATAAAGAACTGAATTCCATAATTAATAACGGATATGCCGTTATGTATATTATCGCTCATAAATTGGTTGCCAAATCATTAAATGACGGATATTTGGTAGGTTCTCGGGGTTCCGTAGGTTCTTCTTTTGCCGCTACCATGAGCGAGATAACTGAAGTAAACCCTCTACCGCCACATTATATATGCCCGAAATGCAGGTATTCCGATTTTATATCGGACGGGTCCTATGGTTCGGGAATTGATTTACCGGATAAAAACTGCCCTAAATGCAACGAAGTGCTCGGCAAGGACGGGCATGATATACCATTTGAGGTATTTCTCGGTTTCGAAGGGGATAAGGAGCCCGATATCGATTTAAACTTTGCGAGCGAATATCAGAGTGAAGCTCATAAATATATGGAGGAACTTTTTGGGGAAGGTAAAGTGTTTCGCGCCGGAACCATAGGAACTATAGCAAATAAGACGGCTTATGGATTTGTACGTAAATATATCGAGGAAAAGCAGCTGCATTGCAACAGAGCCGAAATAAATAGGCTGGTAAACGGATGTACGGGGGTAAGGAGGACCTCGGGCCAACATCCGGGCGGTATAATGATTGTACCTGACAACTACGATATATATAAATTTACTCCTATCCAATATCCTGCCAATGATTCGAAATCAGGGGTAATCACAACTCATTTCGATTACAATTCCATCAGCGGCAGGTTGCTAAAACTGGATATATTGGGGCATGATGTTCCTACCATTATAAGGATGCTCGAAGACTTAACCGATATTGATGTTAGGAATGTACCTCTGGATGATAAGAATACGATGGACATATTTACAGGCACGGAACCTTTGGGGGTATCCGCCGCTGAAGTAGATTGTGAAGTCGGAACCCTAGGGATACCGGAGTTTGGCACTAAATTTGTCCGGCAGATATTGATCGATACCAAACCTGAAACTTTTGCCGAATTGGTTCGCATAAGCGGATTGTCACATGGTACGGATGTATGGATCAATAACGCTCAGGGCTTGGTCAGAAACAATATTGCAGAATTAAAGGATGTTATCTCTACAAGAGATGATATAATGAATTATTTGATTTTAAAAGGAATGCCCCCCAGGACATCTTTTACAATTATGGAAAACATACGGAGGGGGAAAGGGTTAACTCCGGAGCACGAGCAGGAGATGAAGGAATGTAAAGTGCCGCAATGGTATATAGATTCTTGCAATAAAATTAAATACATGTTTCCAAAGGCTCATGCGGTAGCCTATGTGATGATGTCCTTTAGAATAGCATATTTTAAAGTATATCATCCGGAGGTATTCTATTCTGCCTATTTTACAACAAAAGTGGAAGATTTTGATGCGGATTTTATAATAAAGGGCAAGGAAGCTATCCGGGCTAAAATTAAAGAATTGAAATCGGCAGGAAATGATGCCACCGCCAAAGAGAAAAATCATTTGACCATATTGGAGGTGGCATTGGAGATGTATTGCAGGGGAATTGAAATATTACCTGTGGATTTATACAATTCGGATGCGGATAAATTCATGATAGTTGACGGAAAGCTGTTACCGCCCCTGAGAGGTTTACAAGGAGTAGGGCAAAATGCTGTAAAAAGCATAGTTGAAGCCAGGCAGCAAGGAGAATTTATATCATTGGAGGATTTAAGAAATAGAACAAAGATCACAAAAACTGCTATAGAAATATTGATTACCCATGGTTGTATCAAGGATTTACCTGAAACCAATCAACTCTCGTTGTTTTCACTTGCATGATTCTGCCATATGTGCTATACTGTGACAAACGGTATATGATGTTTTAGAAAGAGTGGGGGGGTTCCCACTCTTTCTATTATATAATGCGGTTATGGCGGTATATAATGGAAAAGGCAAAAGAAACAATAGAAAAAAATAATAAAATTTAATATCGGAGGTACACAATGGCAAAAAATCGAGTTGAAAGGATTGCGGAGGAATTAGCAATTCCGATCATAGAAAAAGAAAAATTTGAATTGGTGGATATAGAATATAAAAAAGAGGGTGCTAATTGGTATTTGAGGTTATATATAGATAAACCCGGTGGAATTACATTGGATGATTGCCAAAAAATAAGTGAACAATTGAGTGACAGGTTGGACGAAGAGGACCCCATAAAAGGAAACTACTTTTTACAGGTGTCGTCTCCGGGGCTCGAAAGGCCATTAAAAAAAGAGAGGGATTTTATTCGATGTAAGGGTAAAATAGTAGAAGTTAAATTGTATGAGGCCTTAGACGGTAACAAGATCATAGAAGGTGAACTTATCGGGTTGGAAAATAATATAATTAAACTCAATGTTGCTGATGTCGGATTAGTAGAATTGCCAAGGGAAAAAGTCGCTTTAACAAGGCTAGCCATAAAATTTTAGGGAGGTTTATGGGAATGAATGTTGAGTTTACGGAAGCTCTTGAACAGATAGAAAAGGATAAGGGTATTTCCAAAGATCTTTTGATAGAGGCTGTGGAGGCAGCTTTAATTTCGAGCTATAAGAGAAATTTCGGTTCCGCTCAAAACGTGAGAGTTGAAATAGATCGCAATACGGGTGAGGTCAATGTATATAGCAAAAAGACAATAACCGACGATGTGACGGACGAGCTGTTAGAAATTCACATTGAAGATGCAAAAAAAACCGGCATAAATTATAAAATAGGGGATATTTTTGAAGATAAGGTTACACCTCGTAATTTTGGAAGAATTGCCGCTCAAACGGCTAAACAAGTGGTGGTGCAGAGGATCAGAGAAGCCGAACGGGGTATAGTATATGACGAATTTATCAACAGGGAGTCGGAAATTATTACCGGAGAAGTTTCCAGGGTTTCAAGGGGCAGCGTTTATATAAGTTTAGGAAGAACGGAGGCTATTTTAGGGTCTAGTGAACAGATTCCGAATGAAGAATATAAGCATGGGGACAGATTGAAATGTTATATAGTAGAGGTTAAGAAAACAACTAAAGGTCCACAGATATTATTATCCAGGACGCATCCCGGTTTAGTAAAGCGTCTGTTCGAACTTGAAGTACCGGAAATTCACGATGGAGTAGTAGAAATAAAAAGCATTTCAAGGGAAGCAGGATCAAGAACTAAGATAGCTGTGGATTCTAAGGACCCAAATGTAGATTCTGTCGGAGCATGTGTAGGCCCGAAGGGCATAAGAGTACAAGCTATTGTAGATGAGTTGAACGGTGAAAAAATTGATATAATTAAGTACAGTGATGATCCGGAAAAATTTATAGCCAGTTCTTTGAGTCCCGCAAAAGTTGTATTATGCACAGTTAATCCGGAAGAAAAAACGGCAGAGGTGATTGTACCGGATTACCAACTTTCACTGGCTATCGGAAAAGAAGGGCAAAATGCGAGGCTGGCGGCAAAATTAACGGGATGGAAAATTGATATAAAGAGCGAGAGCCAAATTAATAGTTATTGAGGTGGTTAAATGAAAGTTAAAAAAGTTCCTTTGAGGAAATGTCTCGGATGTAACGAGATGAAACCTAAAAAAGAATTACTGAGGGTGACTCATAATTCGCAGGGAGTTATAAGCGTGGATCTCACCGGTAAAGCACACGGCAGAGGGGCTTACATCTGTAATTCTAAAGAATGTTTTGAAAAGGCTAAAAAGGCAAAGGCCTTTAACAGAGCATTTAAATCTGATGTTCCTGATGAAATATACGAAAGTCTCATAAATGAAATCACTAAAGATGAACATACGAATTAAAAATATTTGCCGGAAAGTACCATCAGAAAATATTGATAAAAGTTTTGTTCAGAAATCAATAAAATATCTTGATGAATTGTAGCAAAGTAATTAATTAGGAGGTGATTCATTTGTCAAAAATAAGGGTGTATCAATTGGCAAAGAAGATAGGAATTAGTAGCAAAGAATTGATTAAAAAATTGAACGAGTTGTCCATCGAGGTCAGCAGTCATATGAGCACGTTGGACAATGAAAGTGCTAATATAGTTATAGAGTTACTCACCGAGGAAGCGAAGGAAATAAATACATTGGCCGACAGTAAAGATAGAGAACCGGCCGACAGTAAAAATCAAATAGCGGAAAAGAAAAAAACAGCCGATAGCAAGGGGGACCCCGTGACAAAAACAGGCGATAAAAAAGATATGAAAAGCAAGGGTAGAAATTATAAATCTCCTAAATCCAAAGATTTTGGTAGGGAAACAGAGGAAAAAAGTGAACAGATGATAA
>JALNXC010000016.1 GCA_023230535.1 Alkaliphilus sp.
TATTGCTTAATTTGATATCGTCTAAATCTACATTGTCCTTGAGCACTTCCATAACTGTATGTTCCGCTTTTTCTTTTGAAATAACACCTTCCTCAGGTATTGTTTCTACCCCGCCATTCAGTGAAGACATTTCTTTCATCATTGCTCGATCGTCACTGCCGGCACCATACCCGCCGGAGATATGCCCCTTATCGTACAATTCATCATGGGATAATAATTTCCCTGTAACAGCATCTATTTTATCGCTTTCCCTCGGAGCATAGGTATATACCGGAGTTAAGATCATCTTTTCGCTATCCTCCGGGTTATATTTATTTAACCTGACATATTTGAGGTTAAGCCTGTCATCTTTTTCAAACAATTCCCTGGCTTTTTTCTCACTCAAGAGCTGCCTATTCCCTTCATAACTCGCCTCATCCCATTGCATTTCATAGGATACAACCCCTCCGTTTATGCCGGATACATTAACTATAAAATAGTTGTTTGGAAAAAACTCTTCTTTTAGTTTTCTGACAAACATAAAATAATAATTATCCGATGCCTGTACATCATTATATAAATAATACGGAATAAACGTAGGTGCTTTAACGGTAACCTCTTCTGTTTCTTTGAACTTTTCTTTTTCCAATGACTCTATAAAATCTATAGCAATTTTTTCGGCCTCATCCCGGAGAAGTGTTACAACCCCCCTATGGTCATCGCTATCCCGTCTGTTAATAGAAATTATTTCTCCGGTATCGGCAGCTATGGTAACAGAAATATATTTGTTTTCCCCTTCAAAATTTAAATTCCAAAATTGCTTCTGTTGTATATCCCTAGTATATAAATCGCTATATTGTAGTGTATAGTCCTCCCTTATGTTTAATCTCTCCCTGGCTAACTTTTCTACCTGTACTTTAGTTAAAATTGAAGACTTTGCTTGTCCATACCCAGGCGATGTTATTACTCCTAAAAACAGTGTCAATATAGTAGCAGCAATGATTATTCTCCTTAACATTTTAAACCCCCCGTGTTTTTTTATTTTTAGTGTCCCATATATATGCCTATAATTTTAGACGCAAAGCAACTAAAAAAGTTTCACATATATCGGAAATTTATATAATGCACGGTCAATATTCCAAACCTAATCCCCCAGAACAAAATCTATCTCTCTCTGGGCTATATCTACCTTGTTCACTTTTACTTTTACAGCATCCCCTATCCTGTATATCTTTTTCCGCACCTCGCCTATCAATATATGCTTTTTACTATCGTAAATATAATAGTCATCAAATAAATAACTCAGGGGAATTAATCCTTCAATTGTATTATCTAATTCTACAAATATACCAAAAGAAGTGATTCCCGAAATAATCCCGTCATATTCTTCTCCGATTCTATCAGCCATATATTCAACCTTCTTCAGATCTTCCGTTTCTCTCTCCGCTTCTTCCGCTATTCGTTCCCTGGTTGAAGATTGCTCAGCAATATCGTGTACCACAGCTTTTAGACAGCTTATCCTCTTAGCGTCTAATTTTTTATTTATGGTTTCTTTTATAATACGATGTATCTCAAGGTCCGGATACCTTCTGATCGGCGCTGTAAAATGGCAATAATGCTTTGCGGCCAGCCCGAAATGTCCCAAACTCTCCCCGGCATATCTGGCCTTTTTGAGAGATCTCAACATTAAGGTATTTATCAATCTTTCCTCCTTAGAGCCTTTTACTTTTTTAAGCAGATCTTGCAAAGCCTTAGGATGTATTTCGATGTTTATTCCTTTTAACCGATACCCGAAATTATAAATAAATTCGTTGAACTCTTCAAGTTTTTCTAAATCCGGATCCTCGTGGACCCTATATATGAAGGGGATATTCTGCCAATAGAAATGTTCCGCGATAGTTTCATTACAAACCAACATAAATTCCTCTATTATCTGGTCGGCAATACGTCTTTCATATTTTACAATATCGATGGGTTTGCCATTTTGATCTAAAATCACCCTAGCTTCCGGAAAATCAAAATTTATTGCTCCTCTATTTTCCCTGTGTTTTTTTAATATCAAACAGAGTTCCTCCATCATTTTAAATTCCTTCAATAGTTGTGAATATCTATTCTTTAAATCTTTATCTTCATTTTCTAAAATATCTGAAACATCCTCATATATCATTCTTTCATTCACATTGATAACACTTTCCACAATTTCATGATTTATAACTCTACCCCTATTGTTTATTTCCATAAACACGGATAAGGCTAATCTATCTACTTTCGGATTGAGGCTGCAAATCCCATTTGATAATTTGCCGGGCAGCATGGGTATAACCCTATCTACTAAATATGTGCTGTTTCCCCTTCCCAACGCCTCTCTATCCAGGGCTGTTCCTTCCTTAACATAATGGGTTACATCCGCAATATGTACTCCCAATTTGTAATTTCCGTTTGATAATCTTCCTATAGATATTGCATCATCTAAATCCTTAGCATCCGCCCCATCTATGGTTACAATGGTTAGATCCCTTAAATCTTTTCTACCTGTTTTCTCCTTTTCACTAACTTCATTTGGAATTTTTTTAATCTCCATCTCTACTTTTTTAGGAAAATCAGGAGTCAGGCCATACTTTCTCATTATAGAGAGAATATCCACACCTATATCGTCCTTATGCCCTATTATCTCTATAATTTTGCCTTCCGGGTTTCTTCTGGTTTTCGGCCATTTTATAATTTCACAAACTACCTTATCCCCTTCTTTAGCCCTATTTATATCATCCTTATGTATGAAAATATCAACATTTATTTTAGGATCATCAGGGATTACAAAACCAAAATTTTTACTGCTTTCATATACGCCTATAACTTTGACATTAGCTCTCTCTAATATTCTGATTATTTCTCCCTCGGTTTTTTTCCATACTTCACCGTTTGCCACATCTTTTCTCGCTATTACTTTATCATTATTCATAGCGCCATTTATTAAATTAGCGGGAATAAATACGTCGGATACTTCCGGTTTATCCGAAACTACAAATCCATAACCTTTTTGATGCATTTGTAATCTCCCCACAATTAATCCCATACGTTCCGGGACACCGTATCTCTTTTTTCTGGTTTCGATGATCAAACCCTCTCTAACCATATCATCCAATAAATCGGAAAAAAAATTACCTTGACTCCTATCTATCCCAAAAATATCCATGAGCTCTTCTTCCAACATCGGATTATAAGCTTTTTTATACATAAATTCTAAAAGTTTTTCTTTAATTGTCAATAAAATTCCTCCTTCTTTTTAAATATTATTTCCCGATTTCAATATACCATTACTCATTTAAGTAAAAAAGGCCCTCAATCTTTTGGATCAAGAGCTGGTGTTTTGCATTATTTTAAAGGGGCCCCCCTTTTTATTTTATTTTCTATTGAATTGCAACCAAGGCAATCGCAATGGCTACAAATAAAAATGCGGTTATTTTTGTAACCTTGCTCAATAAAGCATCAAAACCCCTATTTTGTTTGGCCCATAACTGTGCACCGCCCCCGGAAATTGCGCCGGAAAGCCCCTCGCCCTTGCCTGATTGAAATAATACGCTTCCTATGAGTACAATACATACTATGACCTGAATAACCATCAAAAATATCCTCAATTGTTACACCTCCTGTAACGATAATTAACATTCATATTGTAACATAGCGAACTAATAAAATCAATCAAACTTCCGCTGAAAAAATGCAGGAAAATAGATTTTTCTCCATATTGAAGAGAAAAAGCAATATTTTCTTAATCAGAGAATATTGCTTTTGACCTATTAATAACATAATATTTAATATTACTATTTGCCTGAACATTATTTAACTAATAAAGAAACTAAATTGAATGCGTTCATTACCGGTAACATTATTACTGAAACTGTAGCCATCATTTTAATCATGATATCCTGGTTAGGGCCGACAACATCCTTGTACCCGTCACCAACGGTATCGCCTATAATACCGGCATTATGGATTTCATTGAAACGTTCCTCGCCATGTTTCCTTACTAAATCATCCTCTAAAGATTTAATATATTTTTTCGCATTATCCCATGCACCACCACTGTTCGCTGTTGAAGTTGCCATTACCGCAGCATCCAAGATTGTTCCGAGTAAAAATCCGCCTACAAACAGAGGTCCAAAGATAAAGCCGCCTATAACAGGAGACAATAGGGAAACAAGTGCAGGTTTTTTCATCTCTGCAATAGCACTCTTCGTACAGATATCAATACAACGATTGGAATCCGGTTTTGCTTCTCCGGATAAAATCAGTGGATTTTCACGCATCTGTCTGCGCACTTCCTCCACCATCTGCTCGGCATTGCGGCACACCGCATTGAGCATTTCTCCCGAAAGCCAATGCATTATACCCACACCTATAAATGCCCCACCTAAAGCAAAGTAGTTCATTATATCAAGTACACCGCCGCTTTCTCCGATATTTGCAAAGGACATCATCATAGCCAGCGCCGCAAGTACACCGGAACCGATTGCAAAACCCTTTCCGACAGCTGCCGTGGTATTTCCGAGGGAGTCCAAACTATCGGTGATATTGCGCACTTTTTTATCCAATTGAGCCATTTCCGCAATACCGCCCGCATTATCGGAAATCGGGCCGTAAGTGTCTACCGTAACTGTTGCTACAACAAAAGAAAGCATACCTACCGCCGAGATAGCCGAACCATACAACCCCGAAAAGAAACTTGAAATAATAATGGCGCCTCCCATAATAGCGCAGGCAGGCAGACAACTGCGCCAACCCGTGCTTGTCCCTCCGATGATGACCAAAGCCGGACCTTCCTCAGCCAAATGAGCAACATTTCTTGTCTCTTTATACTGCTCGCTTGTATAACGCTCAGCTACTATGCCCAGCAAAATCCCCGCAATAATTCCGGTTATGGCACTCAGCCAAGGAGATATCCAGCCAAACCGAAAATCAACACCTGTATGATCCTGACCGTTAAAGAAGAAATAACTCAATACTAAAGTGGCACCGGCAATAATTGCCGCAGAACTCCATAGAGAGATATTTAGTTCCCTACCGAGTTCATTGCTTGGTTTTCTAAAAAGCACATAAACAATACCTAAAATACAAGAAAGAAGACCTACGCCGACAAATGCAAGAGGATATTGCATCATACGAACCATAAGCTCCGTACTGACAGGAGCCGGAGAATTGATAGCCGCGGTATGAATCGTTGTCGGCAAAACTGCAGATGCCACTATCGCGTTAATGGTACTTTCCAAAAGGTCCGAACCCATACCGGCCACATCACCAACATTATCACCTACACAGTCTGCGATGACCGCCGGGTTACGCGGGTCATCTTCCGGAAGTCCTAATTCGGTTTTACCTACAAGATCGGCTCCCATATCTGCTCCCTTGGTGAAAATTCCACCACCAAGTCGATTAAACACTGCAATCGAAGAACAACCTAAAGAATAACATGCCAACACTTGAGGGAATAATACAAATTTCAGACCGGCCCAACTGGTCATTTCAACCAAATTTTCCGGATTGGCATACTGAAACAGCATACCCACAACCAAATACACCAGCAACAAACCAAACATGGCAAATCCGCCAACCGACAAGCCCATTACAGAACCGCCGCGAAAAGCAACATTCAATGCCTTTCCCAAAGCCGACGGATCATTCCTTTCCACACCGAGACGAGCCTCATTAGTGACACGTTCATTGTATATAACTGCAGCCTTCATACCAACTAAACCGGCAAAGGCACTCATAGCCGCACCAACCAGAAACGCTATTCCTGCCCAAGGAGTAAAAAAGATGCCAAATAACACTGCTATCCCGATTATAACCGGGATACTGATTGAAAATTGTCTTTTTAAAAATGCAATTGCACCTTCTCTGATCGATTTTGCGATATCTTGCATCGTCGGGGTACCATGCGCCATTTTAGTTCCTTTACTAAAGTTATAATACGCAAATATTAGAGAGAGGATAGACCCCAATCCCACAAGATAAATCATGATAGATAACATAATCAAACCCCCAATTTCAACAATATTTTTTTCCTCAACTAATAATATAGTATAACAGCAACGTAAGTAGAAAGCAATAGTAGCTTTGTTATCTTTTTAAATTATAAAATACCTTTTCTCCTAAATACTGCGCGGCAGGACCGAGCATATCCTCAATTCTCAATAATTGATTATATTTTGCAACACGATCCGTACGGGCAGGTGCCCCTGTTTTAATCTGACCGGCATTTAATGCTACGGCAATATCTGCAATCGTAGAATCCTCGCTCTCTCCGGAACGATGAGATATTACTGCCGTATAGCCGGCCTTTTTCGCCATTTCAACAGCATCCAGCGTTTCAGTTATTGTACCGATTTGATTTAATTTTATTAATATAGAATTAGAAACTCCCTCCCGGATACCCCTTTCTAATCTCTCGGTATTTGTTACAAACAGATCGTCACCAACTATTTGAATTTGTCCGCCCAATCTTTCTGTCATTAAATACCAGCCATCCCAATCATCCTCACCTAATCCGTCTTCAATGGAAATTATGGGGTATCTATCAATCAACTCTTCATAAAAATCAACCATCTCTTTTGCTGTTTTTATGACACCTTCACCGGATAATTTATATATTTTTTTGTTTTCATCATATAATTCCGTTGCAGCTACATCCAGAGCTAATTTTACCTCTCTTCTTGGTTTATACCCCGCATTTTCAATAGATTCGACTATGATCCGCAAAGCCTCTTCATTTGAAGCCAAATCAGGTGCAAATCCTCCTTCATCGCCTATACCGGTTGCTAAACCTTTTGCTTTAAGGACTGATTTTAAATTATGATAAATTTCAACACACATCCTTAAACCATGGGAAAAACTTACAGCCCCCACGGGCATAATCATAAATTCCTGAATATCCAGATTATTATCCGCATGAGCCCCACCATTTAGAATATTCATCATCGGTACCGGTAATTGTTTTGCATTTATCCCGCCCAAATATTGAAATAACGGCAATTCCAAGGCATATGCCGCTGCTTTTGCGACAGAAATGGATACCCCTAAAATTGCATTTGCACCAAGTTTTTTCTTATTTGGTGTACCATCCAAATCAATCATAATTTTGTCCATTAAAAGTTGGTCTATCGCATCCAACCCGATTATTTCCGGTGCGATAATCTCATTAACATTTTCAACAGCTTTTTGTACCCCCCTGCCTAAGTATCTTCCTTTATCGCCATCCCTGAGTTCCACAGCCTCAAAGGCACCTGTGGAAGCCCCCGAAGGGACTATTGCACTTCCCGATGCACCACCCTCCAAATACACTTCAACTTCAACTGTTGGATTCCCTCTTGAATCCAACACCTCTCTGGCATAAACATCACTTATAATTGTCATATTTTTTTCTCCTCTACTCTTGAATTAAACTGTTCCCGGTCATTTCCCTTGGTTTTTCCAGTCCTAATAATTGTAATAATGTAGGTGCTATATCTGCTAACCTGCCACATCGATTTAATTTAACATCACCCGCCCCTATCAAAATTAAAGGCACGGGATTAGCCGTGTGACAAGTAACAGGAGTACCGTTTTGTTCATCTACCATATACTCGGAATTTCCATGGTCCGATGTGATTATAGCACTCCCACCCTTTGCTAAAATTTTATTTATAACCCTGCCAATACATTCATCTATAGTTTCCAATGCCCTTACTACCGCATCCAGATTTCCCGTATGGCCTACCATATCCGGATTTGCATAGTTTACAATAATTAAATCATATATACCTTCATCTATCTTCTCCAACAACTCCTCCGTAAGCCGTATAGCGCTCATCTCCGGTTGTAGGTCATATGTTGCAACTTTGGGCGAAGGGATGAGAACCCTGTCTTCATTCGGGTTCGGCGTTTCTATGCCTCCATTGAAAAAAAAGGTTACATGGGCATATTTCTCTGTTTCGGCAATTCGCAATTGATTGAGCCCCTTTTTACTGATATATTCCCCCAGAGTGTTCTCCAATCTGCTCGGTTCATAAGCCACTTTAACATTATCAATGGTTTTGTCATAAACAGTCATAGTGACAAAATGTAGCGGAAAATAGCCGGGTTTTCTTTCAAAATAATTAAAATTGATATCAACTAATGCCCTTGTTAACTGTCTGGCACGATCCGGCCTAAAATTAAAAAATATTATCCCATCCCCTGCTTCAATTTTATCAGAACCTTCCCCGGGATTCGATACCACGGTAGGTAGTACAAACTCATCACTTTCACCCAACATATATGCAATATCTACAGCATTTATAGCGCTTTCTGCGATTCTTCCCTCGCCCAATACCATAGCATCATAGGCCAACTTCGTTCTGTCCCATCTCTTATCCCTGTCCATTGCATAGTACCTACCGGAAACTGTTGCTATTCTCCCTATACCTATTTCTTTAATTTTTCCCTCTAACGCATTAAGAAAACCTCCGGCACTCTTGGGCGGAGTATCCCTGCCATCCAAAAAACAATGTATGTAGGCCTTATCTAATCCCCCCTGTTCGGCTAATTTTATCAGTGCAAATAAATGTTTAATATGGCTATGCACACCGCCGTCGGAAACTAAACCCATCAGATGTAATTTTTTATCATTGTTTTTTACATAAGAAATTACTTCTATAAATTCGGGATTTTTATAGAAATTACCTGATTCAATCTCTTTAGTGATACGGGTGAGTTCCTGATATACGATTCTACCGGCACCTATATTTAAATGACCCACTTCGGAATTCCCCATTTGGCCTTCCGGCAAACCCACATCTTCCCCGCTCGCTAAAATTTGAGTATTAGGATTGTTTTCTAAGAAATTTTTATAGTTTGGAAGATCAGCAATTTTTACTGCATTTCCAAATTTACTCTCCCTTATTCCAAAACCATCTATAATAATAAGCGCGACCGGTTTTTTCATCTCTATCTTCCTTCCTAAAAATTAACAATTTCCAAAAACTCCTCCGCTTTCAAACTGGCGCCACCTACCAAAGCGCCGTCGATGTCCGCTTCATTCATAATTTCCGTTGCATTAGACGGTTTAACACTTCCCCCGTATTGAATTCTAACCTCTTCAGAAATCTCCGAACCATATTTGTTTTGCAGCAGAGAACGAATATAAGCTATCACCTCGTTTGCATCCCGGGATGAAGCTGTTTTACCCGTGCCTATGGCCCATATCGGTTCATATGCAATCACTACATCTATAATTTCATCCCTGCCGACACCTTCAAGAGCAACCAGAGCTTGTCTTTTAACAATGTCAAATGTTTTATTTTTCTCCCTCTCATTTAATGTTTCCCCAACACATATTATTGGTTTTAGGCCTTTTTCAATAGCTTTGATCACCTTTTTATTAACAATTTCATCTGTTTCATTAAAATACCGCCTTCTTTCAGAATGGCCAATTATCACATAATCTACTCCTAAATCTTTCAACATACTTGCCGATATTTCTCCTGTGAAGGCCCCTTCCTCTTCCCAATGCATATTTTGGGCTCCAAGTTTCACTTTAGTTCCATCAATAGCCTTTTTAACCTCACTTATAACAGTAAATGGACAACATATAACTATTTCAACATCGGTCTTACTTGCCTCATCCTTTATATCATTTGTAAATTTTAATGCTTCATTCATTGTCTTATGCATTTTCCAATTACCAGCAATAATGGGTTTACGCATATTTTACACCTCATTTTATTCGTTTTCCAGTGCATCTATCCCCGGCAATGTCTTACCTTCTAATAATTCTAAGGATGCCCCACCCCCTGTGGAGACATGGGTCATTTTGTCCGCAAAACCAAATTTTTCTACGGCAGCAGCGCTATCCCCGCCGCCAACAATTGTAATAGCCTCGCTGTTCGCCATAGATCGTGCAATTTCCCTAGTTCCTTCGGCAAATACCGGCATTTCAAACACACCCATAGGTCCATTCCAGACTATAGTCTTTGCCTCATCTATCTTTTTAACAAATAATTCTATTGTTTTTTCTCCAATGTCCATTCCCATCATTGTCTTTGGAATACTATCAACATCTACAGTCCAATATTCCGTATCCTGAGCAAATTTTTTTGCCACAACCGTATCAATAGGTAATAAAAATTCTATATTTTTCTTTTTGGCCTTTTTAATCAAACTACCCGCTAAACTTATTTTATCTTCTTCTAAAAGAGATTGTCCCACTTCACGGCCCTCAGACTTTAGAAATGTATATGCCATACCTCCCCCTATTATTAAAATATCGACTTTGTCTATTAAATTTTCAATAACACTGATTTTATCCGAAACTTTGGCTCCCCCTAAAATTGCAATAAAGGGCCTTTCGGGGGCTTCCAACGCCCTTCCCATAATTCTTAACTCTTTTTCTATCAGATATCCCATGGCCGAAGGTAAAAATGTCGCTATTCCGACATTCGAAGAATGTGCCCTATGGGCAGTTCCAAATGCATCATTAACATATATATCCCCCAATGATGCAAGTTCTTTTGAGAAGATTTCATCGTTTTCTTCCTCTTCTTTGCGAAAACGCATATTTTGTAGAAGTAAAATATCTCCCTGTTTCAGTTCCCTTGCTAAACTTTTAGTGATATTGCCGATTACCAAATTATCATCTGCAAATTTTACTTCTTTGCCGACCAGTTGTGAAATTCGTTTTGCCACAGGCTTCAGTGAATATTCGGGCTTCGGTTCTCCTTTCGGCCTGCCTAAATGAGACATCAGGATCACAGAGCCCCCACTGTTCAGTATATATTCTATAGTCGGCATAGCAGATCTGATCCTTATGTCATCGGTGATATTACCCTCTTCATCTATCGGAACATTAAAATCACATCTTACCAATACCTTTTTACCTCTAACCTTTAACTCCCCTATCGTTTTCTTGTTGA
>JALNXC010000017.1 GCA_023230535.1 Alkaliphilus sp.
AGTGGAATGAATATCAGGAAGCCGGGCATATATCGTAATTTCCCATGGATAAGGACACAAATTTAAGATAATGTATTACAGGATAAAATGACGGGGGTATATAAATCGGTGTCCATGTAACAAATAATATAAGTTTGTTATATAATAAAGAAATATAAAGGGCTTATGAAAACATATGTTATGAACTGATATCATAACAATATTTTAAATGGGCATCAATAATCCGTATAAGGATTTAAATTTAATCAATTATAGAGAGGGAGGGAGATGTTATGGTAGATAAAGAAATTGTTCTAACAGTTCATGGGCTAAAAAAACTGGAAGATGAGTTGGAATTGCTCAAAACAGTAAAAAGAAAAGAGATAGCCGAAAGAATAAAGCAATCAATTGCTTTTGGAGATATAAGCGAGAATTCGGAATATGACGAAGCTAAAAACGATCAAGCTCAGATAGAAGACAGGATAAAAAAACTTGAAGCCATGCTCCGCAGAGCTACCATAATAGACGAGGATGATATTAATACAGATATTGTCAGCATAGGCGCAACAGTACAAGTCAAGGATTTAGAGTTTAACGAAATAGTTGAATATATGATAGTCGGATCAGTCGAAGCAGATCCATATGAACTCAAAATATCTAATGAATCTCCTGTTGGCAAATCATTGATAGGGTCAAGAGTTGGGGAAATCGTAGAGATACAGATTCCGGACGGGATTACCAGATACGAAGTATTACAAATTACAAGATAAGCTGGGGGCATACAAGTGATGAATGAAGAACAGGATTTAAATGAATTGCTTAGAATCCGTATAGATAAATTGAAACATTTAAAGAGTACAGGCAGGGATCCTTTCGAAGTAGAAAAGGTTCATGTCACCCATCATAGTAAAGAAATCAAAGAAAAGTTTGAACAGCTGGAAGGAAAGGAAGTGACGGTTGCAGGACGCCTCATGGCCAAACGGGGCCATGGCAAGGCGGGATTTATCAATATCCAGGATAAAGAAGGCCAGATACAATCATATGTAAGACAGGACAAGATAGGTGAAGATGACTATGAACTATTTACCACCTATGATATAGGGGATATTCTGGAGGTAAAAGGTGAGGTTTTCAAGACAAAAAAAGGAGAAGTTTCGATAAGGGCGAATGAAGTCCGTCTGCTTGTAAAATCAATTCAAATTTTGCCGGAAAAATGGCATGGATTGAAGGATCATGATCTGAGGTACAGGCAGAGATATGTAGATTTAATAGTCAATCCGGAGGTAAAGGAAACATTTATTACAAGATCCAAGATAATCAAGGCCATAAGAGAATATTTGGATGACAGGGGGTACTTGGAGGTAGAGACCCCTATACTAGGCACCATAGCCGGGGGCGCCAACGCCAGGCCTTTCATCACATATCACAATACTTTGGATATTGATATGTATCTGCGGATTGCAAACGAATTATTCCTGAAGAGATTGATAGTCGGAGGGTTTGATAAGGTATACGAAATGGGCAAGATGTTCAGAAATGAAGGTATATCCATCAAACATAATCCCGAGTTTACAGGTATTGAAATTTATAAGGCCTATGCAGATTATAACGACATGATGGAAATCACTGAAAATATAATAGCCTATGCGGCTGAAAAAACCTTAGGCACCGTCAAAATCAATTATCAGGGCCGGGAATTAGATCTGACTCCCCCTTGGAAGAGGCTGACTATGATAGATGCGTGTAAAGAATATGCAGGTGTGGATTTTAACGATATCAAAACCGATGACGAGGCAATAAAAGCAGGTAAAAAGCTGGGGATTGAAATTAAACCCGGGATGAAAAGGGGACATATCATCAGTGAAACATTTGAAGAACATGTTGAGAAATACCTGATTCAGCCTACTTTTATAACACAATATCCGGTGGAAGTATCGCCTCTATCAAAACGAAATTCCGATAATCCGGAATTGACAAATCGGTTTGAGGCTTTTATCAATGCATGGGAAATTGCAAATGCTTTTTCGGAGCTCAATGATCCCTTCGATCAGAGGGAAAGGTTTATGGAGCAATTGGCACAGCGTGAAGCCGGTGATGAAGAGGCACATATGTTGGATGAAGACTTTCTAAATGCCCTGGAGGTAGGATTACCGCCTACGGGTGGATTAGGGATAGGAATAGACAGGGTAATAATGTTATTGACAGATTCCCCGTCTATACGTGATGTGTTGCTGTTTCCTACAATGAAACCCATAGAACCGGAATAAGAATTTATAAATAATGTATATAAGGAGACAGGCCTTTTGTGTGTCACTTAACATAAAGTGTAACATAAAGGGTCTGTCCCTTTTTGTTACAGTTTGTTCACTCAGATATTCTTCATTTCACTCAATTCATTTAGATACCATGACATAGCCGGGATTTGCTCGGCAATCGGGCGGTCCGTTTTGCTCGGATATTGGCATTATCCGTCTTAAATTAAAAATAGAATATAAAATAGAATAGTGGTATAATAATATTAATAGCTGTGAGAAATACTAGGGGGGATAAAGTATGAGTTTTCAGCAGTTGTTTGAAAAAGGAATATCTTTTGAAGTATTCACTCCCGATGACCATGATGTGAATATGGAAAAATTGTTAGAAATATACGATGGAATTGAAATTAATGAAGAATTATTTAATAAAATCAAATCAATAGATGATTCAATATATATAATAGCCTTTGCCGAATTATGGTGCTCAGATTGTATCATAAACTTACCTGCGCTCAAGAAGATAAACGATATCAATTCCGGTATAGTATTTAAAATTTTGCCTAAGGATTTTGATGAAGATTGTATAGAAAAATGTGAAGTATACGATAAACTGAAAATCCCTACTTTTATAATATTAAATAATAAATTTGAAGAGATAGGGAAATTTGTTGAAAATCCCAAAATACTCAATGATATTATAAATAAAGGAAATCAGGTAGAAATTGTTGTAGCGAAGCGCAAGTATCAAAAAGGAGAATATGTGAGCGAAACCATAGAAGAAATTATTGATATGATAATAGAAAAAATCGGTTAATCTTAAAAGACAACCCCGAACCCTTGTCTTGTTCAAGACAATAAAATTTTTAAAGGGAACTTTGTAAAGAGCGATCTAATGGGCGGAGTAAAGTGTTATGAAAACAGGGAGAGGATTTTAATGGTTCAAGTTATAAAACGGGACGGCAGGTCGGTAGATCTTGATCTGACCAAAATTGTAAATGCGATCAATAAAGCTATGGCGGAAACTAAAGAAGGCATAGATGAAGAATTGAGTATTCGAATTGCGGAGGAGATAGGTGAAAAAATAAGGGGTCGAATAGAGCCCATACATGTGGAAGAGATACAGGATATTGTGGAAATGAAATTGATGTCTTCGCACAGGAAGGATGTGGCTAAACGCTATATCATATATAGAAATGAGAGAGCAAAGCTGAGAAGCATGTTTAAAAGGGATGTAGAAACCCTGTTGACGGACGAATTTACCAGTAAATACAAACACCAGCTGTCTCCCTTAAATCAGCTGGGCAATTTTGTATATTATCGCACATATTCCAGATGGTTGCCGGACCAGAGAAGGAGGGAATATTGGTGGGAGACCGTCAGGAGGGCGGTAGAATACAATTGCAGCTTAGTACCTACAAGGAGGGAGGAAGCGGAAAAACTGTTTGATAATATATATAATCTCAGACAATTTTTGTCCGGCAGGACATTTTGGGTAGGGGGGACTGCCGTGGCTAAGAATTATCCCATGGCTAATTATAATTGTTCCTTCCTGGTTATAGATAGTTTTGAGGCATTCAGGGAACTCTTTTATTTGCTTATGGTCGGTTCCGGAGTAGGGGCCAGGGTTTTGAAGGATGATGTAAAAAATCTCCCTAAAATAAGGGTCGATTATGAAATTATACATAAGGATTATACCCCCATACCGCACAATGCAAGAGAGGATAACACCAGCCTCTATTTTTCGCATAACAACACTGTTAAAATTACGGTGGGAGACAGTAAGGAGGGCTGGGTACAGTCTTTGGATTTTTTCTTTAAACTTTTATACAGTAACGAATACAGGAATATCAAAACAATAATCATTGATTATGACCATGTCAGGCCGAAGGGGGAAAAACTAAAAACCTTTGGAGGGACGGCCAGCGGGCATTCAAGTTTAAAAAATATGTTTTACAAGATAGATAGGGTAATAAAAAATAGTAAAAAATCCGATGTTTTTGAAAAGATAAAATTGAGACCTATTCATTGTTTAGATATTGCCAATGTCATCGGGGAAAATGTTGTTGTAGGCGGAGTCAGGCGTACGGCCGAGATGATTTTAATTGATCCCGACGATAGGGAATGCATAGGGGCCAAATCCAATCTATACAGCCAGATAGACGGGCAATGGATAGTAAATCAGGATATTGTACATAGACAGATGAGCAACAACTCAATTTATTATAGAGAGAAGCCAACCCGTGAGAAGCTGCATTGGCAGATACGGCAGATGCGTTATTCCGGGGAGCCGGGCTGGGTCAATGCAAGAGCCGCATCCGAGAGGAGGCCTAACATGCAGGGCGTAAATCCCTGTGGAGAAATACTGCTGGATTCCCGGGGATTGTGCAATTTAACCACTGTCAATGTTTTAGCATTTGTAAAAGAAGACGGGACACTGGATGTGGACAACCTTTTGGAGGCCCAAAGATTATCCGTCAGGGCCGGATACAGGATGACCTGTGTAGAGCTTGAACTGCACAGCTGGGATAAAATACAGCAGAGAGATAAACTTATCGGCTGTTCCTTAACCGGCTGGCAGGATGTGGTAAATGCCACCGGTATAACCAAAGAGGAAGAAGCGAATATATTGAGCATGTTGAGAAAAACGGCACGGGAAGAAGTGGATTTATATGCCAAAGAGGTCGGAGAAAATGCTCCCCTGTTGGTAACTACCGTGAAGCCTGAGGGAACATTGAGCCAGTTGCCTACCGTATCCAGCGGGGTTCATTATTCACATTCTTCCTATTATATAAGGAGAATAAGGATAAGCTCCAGCGATCCGTTAATAAAGGTATGTGAAGATTTGGGATATCCGGTTTATCCGGAAGTTGGACAAGATAGGGACGCATGTGCCACAAAGGTAGTGGAATTTCCGGTAGAAGCGCCGGCGGGAAAGACGAAGTACGATGTTTCGGCGATAGAGCAGTTAGAAAACTATAAGTTATTTATGGAAAACTATGTGGACCATAATTGTTCTATAACCGTTCATGTGAGGGAGCATGAATGGGAAGATGTTGAAGAATGGATATGGCAAAATTGGGATGATGTTGTTGCACTTTCATTTTTGGCATTAGAGGATAATTTCTATCAATTACTGCCGTATGAAGCGATTGATAAGGAGGAATACAATAGGAGAAAGAGCGAAATGAAACCTTTTATTCCTTCACTTATAAGCAAATATGAGGAGCAGGAAACAAATTTGGATATAAGCGGCAAGGGCTGTGATAACGGCATCTGCCCCGTAAGATAAAAAACAACGGGGACTGTACCTCCGGTCGGTTTTTTGACCGGAGGGCCTGTTCCCTGTGGTTTTTTTTGTCATAAAAAAAGCACGTGCAAAATTCACACATGCTTTTTGAACTATTTATCTTCTTCTTTTGCAGCCTCTATCACTTTTTCGCTGATTATCTGAGGCGCTTCTTCATACCTCGCAAATTCCATAGAGAAACTGCCCCTGGCCTGGGTCATGGATCTTAAATCGGTAGCATATTTAAACATCTCGGATTGCGGGGCCTCCGCAACCACTAACTGCATTCCTTTAGGTTGCGGTTCCATACCTAAAATTTTGCCTCTGCGCTTACTTAAATCGCCCATCACATCGCCCATGTAGTCTTCGGGCACTATTACCTCAACTTTTATAATGGGTTCCAACAGCACCGGATTAGCAGCCTCTACTCCTTTTTTAAATGCTATTGATGCCGCAATCTTGAATGCCATTTCCGAAGAATCGACATCATGATAAGAACCGTCATACAATATTGCCCTTATATTGACTACGGGATATCCTGCAAGCACTCCCGATTCCAAACATTCCCTCAATCCTTTTTCTACTGCGGGTATATAGGATTTTGGAACCGAACCACCGAAAATTTCTTCTTTAAATTCGAATTCGGTAGATGCGGGTTCAAATCGGATTTTAACATCACCGTACTGTCCGTGTCCTCCGGATTGTTTTTTATGTCTTCCCTGAACATCGGATTTACCCTTGACGGTTTCACGATAAGGAACCTTAGGATCCCTGAGTTCGACATCTACACCGAATTTATTTTTTAATTTACTTGTGATTATATTTACGTGAAGTTCCCCCTGCCCATAGATAAGTGTCTGTTTTACCTCCGGGTTTCTTTCAAAATAGAATGAAGGGTCTTCTTCCGCCAGACGTTGAAGTCCTGAGCTGATTTTTTCCTCATCACCCTTTGATTTAGGTTCGATGCTCAAAGCGAGCTGAGGTTTTATAAAATCTATACTGCTATACATGATGGGGTCGTTTATACTGCATAATGTATCCCCGGTGTTGGTATATTGAAGCTTGGCGATAGATACTATATCCCCCGCAAATGCTTCTTCAATTTCAATCTGATTTTTTCCTCTCAATACAAACAGAGAACCAATCTTTTCTCGCTTATCTTTGTTTGTATTTAATACTTCTGTGTCCAATGTGAGTTTCCCGGATATAATTCTTAAAAGAGATATCTTGCCTACATAAGGGTCGACAATTGTTTTGAATACCTGTGCCGAAAAAGGTTCGTCAGGATCTAAGGTTCTTTCTATTACCTCATCTTTATCATGTGGATCATAGCCTTTATTTACCGGCATATCCATAGGCGACGGGGAATAGTCCACCAACATATCCAATAAGGAAAGGGCACCTATATTATTAGTAGAGGAACCGCATAAAACAGGAACTATATCTCCACCTAAGATGCCTTTTCTCAAACCTTCTTGGATTTCCTGTTCGGTAAAGGCCTCACCTTCGAAATATTTTTCTAACAGGGCTTCATCGCTCTCAGCAACAGATTCCAGCAGCATCTCACGAATTGGATTTACCTGTTCCATCAAATTTTCCGGTATGAGTTTTTCCGAATAGCCTTTCCCATCATATTCTTCAGCAACCATCTTGACAATATTTATACCGCCTATAAAATTTTCATTTTCGCCTAATGGAATCTGAAATGGAGTGATTTTATTGCCGAATTTCTCTTTCAGATCATTCAATACTTTATCAAAATCAATATTTTCACGATCCATTTTATTGATAAAAATAAATGTAGGTTTCTCTCTATCCGTAACAAAATCCCATGATTTTTCCGTACCTACTTCTACACCGTTTGAAGCATCTACCAAAATGACCGCTCCATCCGCAGCTTTGAGGGCACTCTGCACTTCACCTATAAAGTCAAAATATCCCGGTGTATCTAAAATATTGATTTTATGCTCTTGCCATTCTACAGGAATCAAAGATGTACCGATCGATATTCCTCTTGTGGTTTCTTCTTTATCAAAATCTGAAACAGTATTTCCATCTTCAACTTTACCCATCCTATTGATCAACTTAGTAGAAAATAAAATGGCTTCTGTCAATGCTGTTTTGCCGGAACCTCCATGGCCTAAAAAAGCAATGTTTCTGATGTGTTTCGCTTCATATATTTTCATGCCTTTCCTCCTCGCTATTTATGCAATTGATTTTTGGATTGTTAAATAGAATATTCTATATATCCGATAAAAATCCTTTTTTATTTTTCGGAAATTTTCTGATTTACATTAATTACAAAGATAACTGTTAAAAAACACATAATTTGTTATGTATATCATATATAATATTGGAAATAAAGCAATTTAATATACCTACATTTATGTTACAATATAGAGAGAAAGCGAGTATAGGACGGGTGATTAAATGTCAAAAATTAAAAGCAAATTTGTCTGCCGGGAATGCGGATATGAAAGTATCAGATGGTTGGGGAAATGTCCCGGATGCGGCAGTTGGAACAGCATGGAAGAAGAATTGATAGGCGGCAAAAGAGAATTTGGGAGATCATCTACAATAATCAGCCAATCCAAACCCCAGCCCATCAAAGATGTTAAATCCGGTGCATATGAAAGGTATGATACCGGCATCGGCGAATTGAACAGGGTGCTCGGCGGGGGGCTGGTAAAAGGTTCTTTAATTTTGGTGTCGGGAGAGCCGGGAATAGGGAAATCTACATTGATCCTACAAGCAGGCAGTGCTGTCGCGGACAGATACGGAAAAACCCTTTATGTATCCGGTGAGGAATCCGAGGAGCAGATAAAAATGAGGGGGGAGAGGCTGAACTCTCTTTCAGATAATTTATATATAGTCTCAGAAACGAATGTGGATGTCATCGAGAAGTATATAGAGGAGTACGAACCCGTATTTGTCATCATAGATTCCATACAGGCATTGTTTAAGGAAGATTTATCATCGGCACCCGGAAGTGTTTCGCAGGTAAAGGAATGTTCCAATAATCTTATGAGAATCGGCAAATTCAAAAACATCCCTATGTTTATAGTTGCCCATGTCACAAAGCAGGGGGAACTGGCAGGGCCCAGGGTCCTGGAACATATGGTTGATACCGTGTTGCATTTTGAAGGGGAGAGAACCCAGGAATTCAGGATATTGAGAGCATTAAAAAATCGATTTGGAACCACCAGTGAAATAGGTGTATTTGAAATGAGGGAAGAGGGATTGATTGAAGTCGGCAACCCTTCTGCTATATTTTTAGAATCATTAACCCCTGAGGCGGAAGGAGCTATTGTGGTTGCCACATTTGAAGGAACGAGACCGCTTTTAGTAGAGATACAGGCATTAGTGGCTCCGACAAATGCGGGTTTTCCGCGGCGTACTTCTATAGGGGTTGATTTAAATAGATTAAATTTGATTATTGCTGTTTTGGAAAAGAAAATAGGGCTTTCTTTGATGAATAAAGATATATATGTCAATGTGGTAGGAGGTTTAAGATTAGAGGGAACATCGGCAGATTTAGGGGTTGCTATGGCTATCTATTCCAGTATACGGGGCATACCCATTCAATCAAAAGAT
Source organism: Alkaliphilus sp. (assembly GCA_023230535.1). Classification (GTDB taxonomy): domain Bacteria; phylum Bacillota; class Clostridia; order Peptostreptococcales; family Natronincolaceae; genus JAAZJW01. The sequence continues at coordinate 9,115 of JALNXC010000017.1, forward strand.
ATGATTGCTATGGGGGAGATCAGCCTGACGGGGGAATTAAGACCTGTCGGCCATCTGGATAAGATGGTAAGGGAAGCACATAAGATGGGCTTTACAAAATGTATAATACCTCGAAAAAATAAATTTAAATTTGAAAAAAACAGTATGAAATATGAAGAGGTAAATACTTTAAAAGAGGCTTTAAACCTATTGGCTTAATATCCGGTGCCGGGCACCGATGAAGTCCGATGGTGTAGTTATCATTCAAAACGAGCAGTATAAATGGTGTTTGCAGGGGTTCTGTTATTTTTATTATAGAATAACCTAAAAAATAATGTTAAAATTAATATTAACATAGTAGGACAGGTTTTAATTGTGGTCAACAGGTTGTAAGGAGGGCAAAACTTTTGAAAAGAACATTGGTTGAAGAAACTCAATTATTTGAGGCTATTAAAATGATAGCTCCGGGTACAAATTTAAGAGAAGGTTTAGAAAATGTGTTAAAGGCTATGACAGGGGCACTCATAGTTATTGGTTATAGTGATGCGGTAAAGGATATGATAGACGGTGGTTTTGCCATAAATGTAGATTTTACTCCGGCTTACCTTTATGAATTGTGTAAAATGGACGGGGCTATTATTCTGAGCAACGATTGTAAAAAAATTCTTTATGCCAATACTCAGATAATGACAGATGCATCAATCCCGTCGGCGGAAACGGGAGCGCGTCATAGAACAGCGGAAAGAGTCGCCAAATCAACGGGGCAGGTAGTTATTTCAATTTCACAGAGGCGTCATATTATAACCCTATATAGGGGAAATAGTAAATATATCGTTCAAGATACCAATAAGATTTTAACTAAGGCTAATCAGGCGATTCAGACCCTTGAAAAGTATAAATCCGTATTGGATCAGGCTACAATAAACTTGAGTGCTTTAGAATTTGAGGATTTGGTTACCGTATATGATGTAGCTACGGTGATACAAAGAACAGAGATGGTCATAAAGATAGTTCGCGAGATAGAAAAATATATTTATGAATTGGGCAGCGAAGGCAGATTGGTGAGTATGCAGATGGAAGAATTAGTGGATAATGTAATTCAGGATGGTAAATATGTGATTATGGATTACAATATAAATCCCGAAGCTAAGTATGATGAAATACAGGAGATGCTGCACGGACTGTCCTCCGAAGAGTTGTTGGACCTGCCCTTAATATCAAAAATATTGGGGCGTGGTTCCGATGTAAGTGCGTTGGACATAACCGTATCTACAAAAGGATACAGAATATTAAACAAGATACCGCGGCTTCCTTTGGCGATAATAGAAAATTTATTGGAGGAGTTCTCTAATTTTCAAAAAATACTTAAAGCTTCTACGGAACAATTGGATGATGTGGAAGGTATAGGTGAGGTCAGGGCCAGGGCAATCAAAGATGGGTTGAGAAGGTTACAGGAACAGGTATTGCTGGACAGGCATATATAGATTGGGAAGTGAGAGGTGGGAAGTGAGAGGTGGGAAGTGAGAAGTGGGAAGTGAGAAGTGGGAAGTGAGAGGTGGGAAGTGGGAGGTGGGAAGTGGGAGGTGGGAAGTGGGAGGTGGGAAGTGAGAGGTGA
>JALNXC010000018.1 GCA_023230535.1 Alkaliphilus sp.
GTAATAATTATGAACACGAAGAATAAAAATTTTATGACGATATACAGCGAGGACAGCGGCAAAAAAAGTATAATTTATTCCCCAACCGGAAATACAATCAAAATATTATCCTACGATGGAAAATTGTTGGACGAGATAAAACAAGACGAAGAGATCGTCGGTATGGACAGTTATAGAAATAATATAATAGTTTATTCTTTAAGAACAATATTTAAATACGATAAAAACGGAAACTTAAAGATGGAATTTCCTTATACCGGCGATATCTTAAAATGTTTTGCGTTATCCGATGATAATATAGCAGTTATAACGAAGGAAAAGATCAGTTTTTTATCATTTAAAAGGTGATTGAAAAGCAATTGAGTCTAAATTACGGAATTGCGAAAAACAGTATTGAATATTAAAAAATTTTTAATAGATGAAGGTGAAAAACATGTCTTATGAAACATTATATAGAAAGTGGAGACCCAAGGTTTTTGAGGACATAATTGGTCAAGAAGAGACGGTAACTATTTTAAAAAATCAAATCAGATATTCCAATATAGCACATGCTTATCTTTTTACAGGGATAAGGGGAACCGGAAAGACATCTACGGCGAGAATATTTGCCAGAGCGGTCAACTGCATAAATCCCAAAGATGCCAATCCCTGCAATGAGTGTGAAATATGCAGGAGTATTTTAACAGAAAGCAGCATGGATGTCATAGAGATAGATGCGGCTTCTAACCGGGGAATAGAGAGCATAAGAGAATTGAGAGAACATACTAAATACAATCCGTCCTCAAGTAAATATAAAATATATATAATAGATGAGGCGCACATGCTCACCGAACATGCTGCTAATGCACTTTTAAAGACATTGGAAGAACCGCCTTCCCATGTTATTTTTATATTGGCTACTACGGAACCTTATAAGATGGAAGCAACCATATTGTCCAGGTGCCAGAAGTTTGATTTTAAACCCGTTAAGATAAAAGATATAGTAAAACAGCTGTCTTTTATCTGCAAAGAGGAACAAATCGATTATGAAGAGGAGGCCCTGCGGTTAATAGCCCTTAACTCGGAAGGGGCTTTAAGGGATGCCCTGAGCATTTTAGACAGGTGTATATCTTTTAATAATGAAACCTTAAAATATGATGATGTGATCAACATATTAGGAGCGGTCAATTATGAGGTCATGTTTAATTTAGTTAAAAGCATAGGGGAACAGAGCACATCCGACGCACTTATGCTTGTCAATGAAATATTTGCAGGGGGAAAGGACCCGGGCCAATTGATGAAGGATTTGATATCCCATCTTAGAAGTCTTCTATTCGTTAAAATAGACGTAAAAATAGATGAACTCCTATCTTTGCCGGAGGAGAGATTGAGACAATTTAAAGAACAGAGCAAGTTATTCAATATAAATCAAGTAAGTTCTTTTATTTATACATTATCGGATATTGAATCAAGATTAAAATATTCGTCGCAACCCAGAATATTGATGGAAATCGCAGTTGCAAGTTTGTGCAACAGGGAGTTAAATAATTCCTTAGAGGGAATCATAGAGAGAGTGAAGCATTTAGAAAAGATAATAGCTTCCGGAGAAATAGATGCCCGCAGAAAAGGAGAAGAAACACAGGATTATAAAGCGGAGAAAGTTAGGGATACCGGGACTGATTTTACCGCGCAAAAACCGGAGGAAGAGAAAGACTTAAGAGGCAAAGAAAAATCAAAGGATGATAATAGGGTCTTTAATACAATAAAAAATGTTTGGGGACAGGTTTTGGACCAGATGCTAAAGGATAAAAAAGCATCGGTGAAATCTCTGCTGGAAAACGGGATATTGAAAGATTTAAACAAAAGCATATTAATTATTTCATTTAAAGAGGAATTTGGGGTTCTCTGCAATATGCTGGACAAGGAAGAAACAAAAGAATATATATCTGATACAATTTTAAAAATCACAGGTCAAAATGTGAGGCCTTCGTTTGTAATAGAGGACCAAACTATTATGGCAGACGGCATAGGTGAACAAAACGAACAAAAAGAACAAGAGAAAGATATTGTGGAACTGTTTAAGGAAGTATTGCCCCGGGAAATATTTGACATATTAGAAATAATAGACGGGTGATATATTTTATTCAAATATGGGGGAATAACGAGATTACCGAAAGAGTTTCGAATGGGCGCCGGGTTTTCGTTAGCTTTAATAATCGACTTTATGATATAATAAAGAAAATAAAAATATTTATTGAGTGTAAGGAGGAATCTTTAATGGCCAGAAAAGGCGGTTTTCCGGGAATGGGGAAACCAAATATGGGTAGCATGATGAAACAGGTTCAAAAAATGCAAAGACAGATGGAACAGACACAGGCGGAATTGGAAGAGAAGGTATTGGAAACCGGTGCGGGTGGAGGTGCTGTTTCTGTTAAGATTACAGGAAAAAAAGAAATAGTGGGGATTGAAATAAAGCCGGAAGCAATAGATCCGGATGATATAGAGATGTTACAGGATTTAATAATGGCAGCCGTAAATGAAGCTATCCGTGCCGCAGAGGATATGATGGCCTCGGAAATGGGCAAGATAACAGGAAAGATGAATATACCCGGATTGTTTTAATTTTTAAGGGATAGGCGGTTACCTTGTAGGAATGAGGAATATAAATTATGAATTATTATTCGGCATCTATGGCTCAATTGATAGAGCAGTTTGCAAAACTTCCCGGCATAGGGAGAAAAACAGCCCAAAGATTGGCGTTTTATGTTATCGGCATGTCTAATCAAGATGTGCAATGCCTTGCCGAAGCAATTGTAAATGCTAAAAAGGGCGTGAGGTATTGCAAGATATGCACAAATTTAACAGACAGGGAAATATGTAATATATGCGGTGATAAGCGGAGGGACCCCATGATTATTTGTGTCGTTGAAGACCCGAGGGATGTGGTGGCTATGGAAAAAACCAAGGAATTTAAAGGGCACTATCATGTTTTACATGGAGCAATATCACCATTGGAGGGAATCGGCCCGGAGGATATTAAAATTAAGGAATTGTTAACCCGCTTATCCAACGATAAGGTTGAGGAAGTAATTGTTGCAACAAATCCTAACATAGAGGGCGAAGCCACAGCCATGTATATATCGAAACTTTTGAAGCCTATGGGGATCAGGGTAACGCGCATAGCTCACGGCATACCTGTGGGCGGAGATTTGGAATATGCCGACCAGATAACATTAGCAAAAGCATTGGAAGGCAGGAGAGAGATGTGACAGGACGATTGGGTTTATTATCACCCAACTCCTGTCTTTTTATCACTTTGGGGGTATAGTATATGATTATTATTTTTAACAGATTTGTTAAATGTGCATACTTGGTATTAGATAAATTTATATCAGGGGGTGATAGTTTTGTTGAATATAAAAATATTTTCCGATTTTGCTTGTCCATTTTGCTATATTGGATTTAGCATACTCGAAAGACTTAAAAAGGAAGGGGTAAAATTTAATGCCGAATGGTATGCCTATGAAATAAGGCCGGGGGCGCCATTGGAAGGGAAAGAGTCAACCCTTAAATTTTATGAGGAAGAGGCACAAAAAATGGACAAAATATTTGAGATGATAGCCGGATTGAGCGAACCATATGGGATTAAATTTTCAAAAAAATATATAAGCTTTAACACCAACAGGGCACATTTAGCGGGAGAATATGCAAAAATTCAGGGTAAATATGATGAATTTTCGAAAGAGGTTTTTAAAGCTTATTTTGAATTATTTGAAAATATAGCCGATAAAAAAACCATAAATAAGATAGCAGCCAAAATAGGATTGAATATAGATGAAATGAATGAACAGATTGATTCGGGGAAATTTGACGATATATTGCTTCAGGCTATGGATATGGCCGAACAATATAAAGTAGAAAATGTCCCTACCTTTATTATAAATGAGGTACACAAAATAACGGGAGTGAGAGAATACGAACAATTTAAAAACAATCTATTGTCAATGGCGAAATGAAGTAGAAACATAAATAAATTGATAAAACTCCCTGCTCTTTGTTGTTTTTAAGAATAAGCATCGGCGGGAGACGACCGGTTTTCTTCCGGATCCAACAGATTGATAACCTCATCAAATGCATCAAATGGGCCGCTTATCCTGCCATTATCCAGTCCCCAGTATTGGGCGGATTGGGTTTGAGCCTGCAGATGATCTATAAATTTGGGATGGCAAGTGAGCACAAAAACTTGATGAGTCTTCGCCATTTCAATAATCAATCGAGCTGTTTGCCTGCTGTGCTTGGGGTCAAAATTCACAAGGGAATCATCGAAAATTATAGGCAGGGGCTTTATGTTACGAATTCGGCTCAATCTCATCGAAAGGAATAATTGTTCTTTTGTCGCCCTGCTTAATTGATGAACGGGCATCAAATCTTTTCCGTCTTTTTGCTTGACCTTGAAATTTAAATTGAAGTCGGCTTCGCATTGTGCTCCGGGTATATCTATCTCTTCATAATCTCCCGAAGTAATTTTCTTGAATATATCACCGGCCGTACCAATAATAGTGCCTTTGGTATTTTCGATAAAGGTTTTATGTACCGCATCAACCATGAATTCCGCCAATCTGTAAGTGGCATATTGCTCCGCCAAGTTTTCCAGTTTATTTTTTGCACCGATGATCTTTTGATGAGCATCCTGAAGTTTTTCATCGGAGGACAGAACCCGGATTTTCGTTTTTAAGACAGCTTTATTCTCTAATTTAGAGTCCCGCTGCAATTTTAAACCATCTAAATCCCCGGTTATATCATCATATTTTCTTTCAATCTTCGTCAGTGACGAATAGGCATTGAAATGTTGTTTATAAGCCGATAATATATCTTCTTCGGATTCATTCTTCAAGAGGATTTTCCTGCGTTTTTCCATATTTAAGGATGTCTCCAGATCCAAGTTTAGATTTTCATAAATCTCCCTTTCTTTTTTAAGCTCCTGATAGCGTCCGCCCCTATCTATAAAGGAATCCAACATCTTGGACAGCTCGGTCGGAATTATTTCCAAGGGGATTTGCAGACCGGGTTTTTCTTTTTGCAGCAGTGCTGTTATTTTTTTCTCCAGTTCTTTTTTATATTTCTCTGCTTTTTCTAATTCTTGAGCTAACTTAAGATATTTAATAACTTCTTCTACGGCGGTAAAAATTTTTTCGGAAACAGAAAAATCATCATCAATATCGGATATGTCCTGATTGAGGGAACCCAAAAGCGAGATAACTCCGTCAAAAATTTTTTTCAGCTCCCCATGTTGTGTCTCTAATTTTTCCTTATTTTCTTTTCGGAGCACATATCTTTCTTTGAGGTTTATGATCTCTCCATAAAAATCTGTGAGTTGGTGATAAGGCGTATTTTCAGGAAGGTTCAGTAACTTTACAGTTTGATCTATTTTGTTTTTTGACGCATCAAGAGATTCCTGCAAGGATTTTTCTTCCGATTCCAAAGATGTCAGCTGCTCCCGGAAGCCCTCAATCTCTTTTTCAATCAAAACAAGCTGATTTTTGAATTCCCTATCTTTTAGTTGGAAGGATTGGAAATATATATATATTGATGCTGCCAAAACAAAACCCGCCGCCAATGATACAATGGGATTTAGTATGGCAATGAGCAATACAAGAACCAATCCCAAGCCTATTATTACAGGTAAATTTTTGGGGCGTTTCCTGTCCTTTTTTGTAAATTGTTTCTTTTCCTCTTGTTTCTTGACAAGATTACTCTTTGCTTGTATTTTATCAAAGGATATCCGTTCTATTTTTTCTCCGATTTTTTTATGTGTATCAACAATTTCCCGCAAATTTTCTTTATTTACATGATCTGTAGTGATATTATCCAAGACGGAAAGATCATCCCTCCATTTTGCATTCAGCCGAATCAATTTCTGTTTTAACGCTTTTTCCTCATCGATAAGGGACTGTTTGTTTTCTTGATAACCGGCAACTTTTTCTTTCCATCCTGAAAGATCTCTTTGATACTTGAGCAGGACATCTTCTTTTTCCGTAAAGATATTTGTGCTCTCCATTCCGGTCGCATCTGAGTATTTACGAAGGGCATTTCCATATTCATCTACACAAACATCAAATTCCTTTTTGAGAATTGTTCCTCTATTGAAGCCGTCCTCGGGGTAGGAATTTAATAAATCATCGCTCTGTTTTAATTTTTCCCCAAGAAGGAGCATTTTTTCATATTTATTGTAGTGATCCCTGATGATTTCTAAGGTTTCTAATTTTGTTTGCAGATTTTCGAGATCATTTTCTATTTGAGGGATTGTCTCGGTTTCCAGTTCTGTTAACTCTTGTTTTTTTACATAATAAGAATCCAACTGTTTATTGGCATCATTTCTTTCGGAAATTCCCTCTTTAATTTTTTCCGTATATGTTTTAAATTCTCCGACACTTTTGGTTCCCTTGCTCCTTCCGATGTCATATGCTCTCTTATTGAATTCCTCTTTGAATTTTACCAGGCGGAGGGCGTCTACCCATCCTCCTCCCAGTAAAACTATCTGCAGGTATTTTTCTTCCTTGGTTCCCAAACCTTCGGGGACTCTTCTCAATTCATCCAAACTGATGGTAAATACCTGCCTATATGTAAAGCCGTCCAGATCATTAAAAATTTCTTCAATCTCCATATTCTGTTGGCTGTTGAGGGGTGAAACTTTGGGCCTGCTGTTTCCCAGAATATGAATATTGTAGCGGCTTTGGTCAGGGAGTTCCACATCCGCATTGTAGTCATGTTGACCGGCTGTGGAGAAAGGAATAAGATCTTTTTTGGGCAGGCCGTATCCCAGATAGCGGAGGGCTGTCATCAATGTTGTTTTTCCCGCCCGATTGGGTCCTGCTATTATTACCAGACCCGGGTGTATATCTTCCATTATTTGATCTCGGATAATCCCGAAATTTTTAAAACAAATCCTGTGTAATCTCAATAGTCCTCACGCTCCTTGAAAATTCTTTCTACGGCGAGATTAAATGCGTTCTCTAAGAGGGAATCAAATTTTTCAGCGGTTACCGGGAAAGTGTCATCCCTTAAATCATCCTCCCCCCTGGGTTTGTACCATATATTGCCCATGGTGGAAATTGCATTTTCTTTAAGATCCGCATTTTCCCGAATTTTTTGTTTTATCGTATATAAAGTTTTTAGGATTTCATCCTTTGCCAGTAGAAGTTCCAAATCAGGTATGGGGGACCCCGTATGCAGTTTTATGCTTTCGGTCCACAGATATGGATTCATAGAAGACAGATGTTGGTTGAGCATTTTTTCAAGTTCCTCCGCAACATCAGATTCCCTGCCGGAGATCAGATCGTCATGGATAGAGCCTTTTCCGCAGATCTCCCATCTGATCACATAACCTTCGGGTTTAAAATTATTATCAATGATAGGACAGCTCGAAGGAACCTCAAGAGCGGTATCGATAATCCTCCGACCCTCTTCTATCAACAAATCCGCCAGGTCGCTTATATTGTTCAAGGATGTGTACGAATCTATCGATAGCCTGTGAACCAACCATATTACAGGGGAAGTTGGTATGAATTCAAGTTCAATCAGATCGGGGGATTCGGCTTGAACCAAAAAACATCCCTTTAGTCCTGTTTCTCCTACATCTCTTCCCTGGGGGATTCCCGGATAGGCAATAACAGGATTGTTGTCATTTATTATTTCCGGCGAGTGAATATGGCCCAAGGCCCAGTAATGGATTCCGGACTGATTTTTTAATTCTTCAAGTGAACAGGGTACATAGGCGTTAGATCCCGGATCCAACCCCGTATGCAACATGGCAATATTGATAAAATTATCTTCCGGGGGTCTATAATTTAAATGTATTTTTCTGGATTCCGAGGGAGCACCGTAGGATTGTCCCAAAATCCTGGCCCGTATTTTTCCGGATTTAGCGGTAATTTCACACATTTCCACTGTCTCGGCTCCCAAAATTTTGACATTATCGGGAAAATCAAAAAAGTCTATACTTTTTCCGATAGGGTCATGATTACCGTAGATAATGAAAACGGGGATATTTTTATCGTTCAAGAGTTTCATCTGATCTGTAAGAAAACGGTTTCCTTTCACGGAGCGGGCTTCGTTATCATAAATGTCTCCGCACATCAAAATAAAATCCACATTATGATTAAGGGCAGCATCTACAATATTTTTAATGGCGGTATAAGAACTTTCTATCAGGGATTTTTTCAATCTTTCCGAGATTTCCCCCACCGCTTTAAGGGGGCTGCCCAAATGCAGGTCCCCGGTATGGATAAAACGGACACCATCTAACATTTAAATCCCTCCTCGGTATGGCACATTGTGTTCCATATAATCATATTTAAGCCTAATTATATCAGAATAATATTTTTTAATCTAATGTTAAACGTATAATAACAGTATATTTCATAATAAGAAATGATAAAAAAACAGAAGAGGTACTTTTTCATATAATCTGTTACTTTTTTGTGTTCCGGTCTTCGTTTTTTCTATGAGAGAGGATCAGCCTTATTATTTTCTCTACAAGCGATAACTCATTTTTTGAACATTTGTTGAGCAGGGTATTGATTTTGTTTTTTTCTATATCATTTTCAGGAGTTTTTCCATATATAAGATGATCGGTAGAAATATACAGACAATCGGAAATTTTAACCAGTGTATCAAGGCTCATTCGCCTCTCTCCCCGTTCAAGTTGCCCAATGTAAAGAGGGGAAAGCTCCAGTATTTCCGCAAATTCTTCTCTTGTCAGTCGTAATTTTTCCCTTTTATCCCTGATTCTTTCACCGATTGCCCGATTATTTACATTATTTGTGTTTTCCTTCAAGTTATCACCTCAGTAGTATTTTAATAATACTTTATATTCAAAAAGCAAACATATAAACATGCCGGCTGCATATTAAGTAGTTTGCTTATAGCACATACTTGGTATACAATACTATTAAACGTGCTGACTGTATATTAAACAGTTTGCTTATAGCATATATTTGGTATACAATATTGTTTACTGATGGTTATTAGTAATAAAAGGAATTTGTTTAATGAAGTTATTTTAATGTAGAATAATTTAAAAAAGCATATTAAATAGTCATGGGCCATATGTCTATAAATAAGAAAATTTTATAAAAGTTTTCGAAAATACAAAACCTGGATTTTTTATAAATTGATATTATCGAAAAATAACTATTTGTTAATAATATGATATTTATACAATATGTAATTTGCTCAAATACATACTATTTTAAATAATACATTAATATGTTAATATATGAACTGTCGGGAAATTATAACCTTATCCAATGTTTGGGAAAGGATCTTATCACTTTATACAACATGTGCTCGGAAATAGGGGAATCAGGTGCGGTTATTTCATAAGTTTTATAGATAAAAGGAAAATAAAAGGAAATAGGGGAAAGGGAGTCAGGATAGATGTTTAGAAAGATATTAGTGACAATTATTATTATGCTTATTATTGTTGGGGGATTTGTATCCGCAGAAACCCGGTTAGATTTAACACAGGAAGAAAAAGATTATATAGCCAAAGCAAGTGTTATAGGGGTAGTATCCGTTGACGGCTGGGCTCCTATTCAATATACTGACATGAGGGGGGAAATTAGAGGTGTTTCTAAACGGGTACTTGAAGAAATATCAAGTATGACGGGACTTACTTTTCAGTATAAAATATATGGTACCATTAAGGAAGCTTGTGATGATACTGATTCTGATATATTTTTTGGCATCCCGTATCATTATGCATCTGCCGGTATGATCTTGTCGCGGCCATTTTTAAAAACCGGAGTGATACTATATATAAACTCTTCGATAGATTATAAACAATTGGATGACAAAATATATGCTGCCGTAAGAGGCAGGGTGTTTCCCGAGGGAGTAAAGGAGGAAAATATAGTTTATTTTGATACGAGAGAAAAATCTTTGGACGCCGTAGAAAGAGGGGAAGCTGACTATGGATATGGAAATATATATTCTGTAATATTTTATACATCAAAAAACAATTATAAAAATATTGTTACAATACCCATAGAGAAAGAATTAAGAGAGTATCGTATGGGTTTTCTCAAAACTGATAAGGTGCTATTGTCTATCATTAACAAAGCAATCGATGCGATTGACGAAAGTAAAATTCAGGCTATAATTTTAGATGAGACAACACATATTGACAGAAAGATAACCTTTTCGATGATAATGGGAGCATACGGTAAAGAAATATTTGGTGCCGTATTTTTAGTAATAAGCATATTATTGTTCAGTGTTATTTCAAACGTTCGTTCAAATAAAAAGCTCAAAACGCAAAATAAAATAAATGAAATACTGTCTCAAATTTCCAATGAATATTTATATGAATATTTTGTTAAATCCGATCATTTAGAGCTATCTAAAAAATATACTCAATTATTCGGAACTCCGGAGCAACTGAAGGAAGCAAGCAATATATTAAAAAACAAATTGATAGATAACGGTTTGGACGGAAACATACCGGAAATAAGGCTTCCTATCATTTACGGTGAGATATGCACATTTAAATCAATCGGTTTAAATATGTATGATAAAAAAGGAAATTTGGATTTTATTGTTGGGAAAATGATTGATATCAGTGAAGAAATAAGGGAAAAAAAGAAACTTATTGCAAAATCAGAGCTGGATGGATTA
>JALNXC010000019.1 GCA_023230535.1 Alkaliphilus sp.
CCAATAAAGTGATGTTCGACGTATCATGCTCCAAGGCTACTTATATACGTACATTGTGCAAGGATATCGGGGCCGAACTGGGTTGCGGCGGGACAATGTCATTCTTACTCAGGATAAAATCCGGTGAATTTGATTTGGAAACTACGATAACTATAGAGGATTTATTAAAAACAAAAAATGTTAAAGACTTATTATTGCCTTTAGATTTTCCTTTAAAGCATATACCCGGAATTGTCGTAGGGCCTGTTTCCGTCAAACAAGCATTGAACGGGAATAATATCTATTCCTATCGTTCGACAGATGATGAAAAAATTTTGCCGGAAACAAAGGTACGTATTTATATTGAAAAACAATTTATTGGTTTCGGGATTGTCAAATGTGACAATATCGATAGAAATTATATTAAAGTTTTAAGGCTTTTGCTTGAAAAGGAGTAAATATGGAGATAATTAAACAATATAACCAATTGAATAAAAACCTACAGAGGGGAATTGCATTGGGGAATTTTGATGGGGTCCATATCGGCCATCAAAAGTTAATTAAAATTTTAGTGGAAAAATGCAGATTAAATAATCTGCAGTCCTGTATCTATACTTTTGCTAATCACACGTTGGAAGTTATTACAGGTAAGAAGATACCTCTTCAAATTACAAATATGTGCATGAAACAAAAAATATTTAAATCCTTAGGTATAGAGCTCTTATATTTAGAAAGGTTTAACAGGGATCTTATGGCATTGAGCCCTGAAGATTTTGTCAGGGATATCCTGGTAGATAAATTGAATTGCAAAATTGTGGCGGTAGGGTTTGATTACAGTTTCGGTTATAAAGGCCGGGGAAACTCGGATACTTTAAAGGAGATGGGAAAAAAGTATAATTTTGAGGTATGTGTAATTCAACCCGTAATCGTAGATTCCGAAAAGGTAGGGAGCTCCGTCATCAGAAAATATATTAAGAATGGAAATATAGAAAAAGCCAACACCCTTTTGGGAAGGCCATATTCAATCTGCAGTAAAATAGTTCATGGTAAGGGAATAGGGGGAAATAGATTGGGGTATCCTACGGCTAATATTTTAATAAAATCTTCCTATTTAATACCTAATGAAGGTGTATATGCTACATTTGTAAAAATTGATAATTCGGTATATAAAGGGGCTACTTGTATAGGCACCAGCCCAACCTTTGGTGAATATGGTATAGGTATGGAGACTTTTATTATCGGTTTTAATGAAAATATATATGACAAGTTTGTGGAGATACGGTTTATAAAAAAAATGAGGGGCCAAATCAGATTTAACGATATAAACAGTCTGATAGAACAGATCAGACGGGATGTAAATAACGTCAATACATATTTACATTTATAACTATATATGTTAAAATAATTAAGAAATTAATGAACCTATTCTCGGTAAAATGATTCACCGACATTTACTTAGAATTAGGGGATAAAAATGGGAGGTGAAATAATGGCACAAAAAAGTAAAAAGACAATTATAGATGCTTTTAAAACCCATGAAAATGATACAGGTTCTCCGGAAGTGCAAATTGCCTTGCTGACGGAAAGGATCAATCATTTAAATGAACATTTAAAGATTCATAAGAAAGATTTTCATTCTCGAAGGGGACTTTTGAAGATGGTTGGTAGGAGAAGAAATTTGCTAAACTATCTTATGAACAGGGACATCGAAAGATATAGGGAAGTGATTGCAAGATTAAAACTAAGAAAATAACAAAGGGCGGGGAATACCCGCTCTATTATTTGATTATTAATCTTAATAAGCCACAAAGGCTTTTTATTTTATTCCTAACCGGAATTTTGAAAATTTTCGGGTAGAGGATAAATAACATGAAAATACTTTACGGATGAAAGGAGGATAATAAATAATGATTAAGATTTTCCAAAAAGAGATAGGTGGCAGAGTTTTGGAAGTTGAAATTGGAAAATTGGCTCAACTTTCCGATGGTGCTTGCTTCCTGAGGTATGGGGAAACTGTGGTCCTTGTCAGTGCATGTGCTTCAAAATTACCCAGAGAAGGTATAGATTTTTTTCCTCTGAGTGTGGATTATGAAGAAAAAATGTATGCTGCAGGAAAGATTCCCGGAGGTTTTATCAAAAGAGAAGGTAGGCCCAGCGAGAATGCCATATTGACCTGCAGGTTGATAGATCGTCCAATCAGGCCCCTGTTTCCGGAAGGATATAGAAATGAGGTGCAGGTGATTGCGACGGTACTTTCGGTAGATTTGGATTGTAGCCCCGATATTGTTGCAATGATAGGTTCATCAATATCGCTATCTATTTCCAGTATTCCGTTTCAGGGGCCGACGGCTTCTGTAAACATAGGTATGATTGACGGCAAATATATAATCAACCCTACAAGCGAAGAAAGAGAAAAAAGTGAATTAGATCTCATTGTTTCCGGAACAAAAGATGCTGTTATGATGATAGAAGCGGGAGCCAATGAGGTTACGGAGGCTCAGGTTTTGGAAGCAATTTTATTTGCACATGACGAAATCAAAGATATCGTCTCATTTATAGAAGAAATTGTCGCGGAGGTTGGAAAAGAGAAACAAGAGATTATCCTGCCCGATGTGGATGAAGGCTTAGATACTGAAGTGAGAGAGTATGCAACCTCAAAGATAGCCGATGCAATCAGAACGGTGGAAAAGTTAGAAAGATCGGAGAGAATAGAATCGGCCGAAGCGAAGGCATTAGAATATTTTACGGATAAATATGGGGAGGATGTGGACATAAAACGGGTCGCTTCCGTGTTAGATACAATTTTAAAGGAGGAAACCAGGCGTTTAATTTTGTATGATAAAATAAGACCCGATGATCGGAAATATGATGAGATCAGACCCATATCCAGTGAGGTAGGTTTGTTACCCAAAACCCATGGTTCCGGTTTGTTTACAAGGGGCCAAACCCAGGTGTTATCCGTAGTAACCTTAGGTGCAATAGGTGATGTTCAAATTATAGACGGCCTGAGCGAGGAAGAGTCAAGAAGGTATATGCATCACTATAATTTCCCGCCATTCAGCACGGGAGAGGTCAGGTTTTTAAGAGGGCCTGGCAGACGCGAAATCGGACATGGGGCTTTGGCCGGAAGGGCATTAGAACCCATGATACCTTCACAGGACGATTTTCCATATACTATTCGTGTAGTATCCGAGGTTTTATCTTCCAACGGGTCCACTTCTCAAGCAAGTGTGTGCGGCAGTACACTATCATTGTTGGATGCCGGTGTACCTATTAAAGATATGGTGGCGGGAATTGCTATGGGATTAGTTAAGGAAGATGATAATATAGCTATTTTATCGGATATACAAGGCATGGAAGATTTTTTAGGAGATATGGATTTTAAAGTTGCCGGGACATCTAAAGGTATAACTGCTATGCAGATGGATATCAAAATAAAGGGTATAGAAAAAACTATATTAGAGAAGGCATTAGAACAGGCGAGGGTCGGCAGATTATATATTTTAGATAAAATGAAAGAGACCATCAGTTCACCGAGGCCGGAACTCTCACCTTATGCTCCCAGGATGTTGATAACCAAGATACATCCGGATAAAATCAGAGAAGTTATCGGGGCAGGCGGAAAGACTATAAATAAAATCATTGAAGATACGGGAGTTAAAATCGATATTGAAAATGACGGTACTATATTTATAGCCGCATTGACACAGGAAGCGGCGGAAAATGCGCTTAAAGCCATAGACGAGATAATCCGGGATCCCGAGGTAGGAGATGTCTATAAAGGAAAGGTTATAAAAATAATGAACTTTGGAGCTTTTGTAGAAATTCTCCCGGGCAAAGAAGGGTTGGTCCATATATCCAATATAGCACATGAGAGAATAAATAAAGTAGAGGATGTGTTGGCAGCGGGGGATGAAGTTGAAGTAAAAGTAATAGAAATAGACCAGCAGGGAAAAATAGGCTTGTCAAGAAAGGCGCTTCTGCCTAAAAAAAATAATAAAAAATAAAACAAATAGGAAAAGCATAAACCGTTAAGGTTTATGTTTTTTAGTTTTATGGATATTGATTGCATAAGTAATTTTAATTTGAATAGTATATTACAAATATTACAATTAAACGGGGGGTATATTTATGATAGTTATTATAAACAAGAAAATTGCAATATTTGTAATAATCACAATTATTTTAGCTCTGATTGCAGGTTTTATTTTCTTGAGAGGGACCAAGGCGAAGGTAGTGAGCAACTATAATATTGTTCCGTTAAAACCGATTGATAGAGGAAACGAAAACGGCAAGTATATTGCGTTTGCATGTAATGTCGATTGGGGTAACGAGGTATTGCCGGATATGTTGGAGACATTGAATAAAGAAAACATAAATATCACCTTTTTTGTGACCGGAAGGTGGGCAGAAAGATTCCCTGATCTGATGAAGCAAATTGTAGATAACGGGCATGAAATCGGAAGTCATGGATATCAACATTTAGATTATGAAAAGTTGACTTTGGAACAAAATGAGGAGCAGATAAAAAAAGCGGATGAGATACTATCAAAATATACCGAAAATAAAATTGTCTTATTTGCCCCGCCATCCGGTTCCTATAACAATAATACACTTGTTGCATCCGATAAATTGGGATACAAAACAATATTGTGGACTATAGATACCATAGATTGGAGAGCCGGGAGCACCAAAGATGTTATTATAGACAGGATATTGAAAAAAGATGATTTTAACGGTGCGATAGTTCTAATGCACCCGATGCCCGAAACTGCGAAGGCCTTGCCGGTATTGATTGAGATGATGCGTGAGAGGGGTTTGGAGGTAGGCACTGTCGGCGATGTTTTAAAATAAAAATGTTTAAAACACTAAAAACAGTAAAATTCCATGTTAAAATATAATTAAATAGGCTGAATGGATGTATTTGCCGCAATTCTACATAAATGGGTAAAAATTTTTCGGTATAGGTTTTGATACACCGGTTGTTTGAAGCTTGTGATAATGTATTTTTTTAATTATATATATCATATCGAATGTTATCATAAATGATAAACAATATATGTATAAAACACAGCATATCCAATATAATTATATATAAGTAAAGGAAACGAACTTACATTATGAAAATACACAAAACAATATGACAATAGGGGGGATAAATTATGCGTTTAAGTGCAATTGGCGGTAAAGAAATTGTTAATTTACATGATGGAAGCAGCTTGGGTTTAATATCGGAATCGGATTTGTTGATCAACAAAAGAACGGGGAGAATACACTCTCTTTTAATTCCGGAAAATAAAGGCCTTTTCAGTCTCTTTTCTAATAATTCTCTGATGGAAATTCCTTGGGAATCTATAAAAAAGATAGGGCACGATATGATCATAATCGATTTGGAAGAGAGTTATAGATGAAAATATTAGGTATCGGGGAATAGATGGCCCGGATTAGGTAAAAAATAATACAGAACAAAACTTTATAATAAATTTTATAATACTAAAAGTGTGTAAACATAGGAGTGGAAAAATGGAAAACTATTTTACAAGAGAACAATATCCCCAGTTCACGGTGCCTTCTCCCAATATTCCTAACGAAAGTGAAACAGATAATAAACAGCAATTGGAAACCATACAGGAATTGGGGATAAATGCATTGCCTGAATCCGGCGGAAATATTCATACATTAACTATTATAGGTCATATAGAAGGGCATATGATTGCACCTCCACAGAATAAATCAAGCAAATACGAACATATAATCCCTCAATTGGTGGCTGTAGAAGAGAGCCAAAATATTGAAGGGTTATTGATAATTTTAAATACTGTCGGCGGGGATGTAGAAGCCGGGTTAGCCATTTCCGAATTGATATGCAGCCTGTCCAAACCCAAGGTTACCTTAGTCATAGGGGGCGGCCACAGTATAGGTGTTCCCTTAGCCACCGCAGGAGATTATTCGTTTATTGCTCCTACCGCAACTATGACTATACACCCTATAAGGATGAATGGGCTGATAATAGGAATTCCGCAAACTTTCGAATATTTTTTAAAAATGCAGGAGCGAATAGTAAATTTTGTTTTACGCACTTCGAAAATAAACAGAAATGTTTTTGTACAATTGATGAGGGCTACGGATAAACTTGCAAACGATGTAGGTACAATTTTAATAGGAAAAGAGGCGGTGGAATATGGACTGATTGATGAAGTCGGGGGTTTAGATAAGGCAATGAGCAAGTTAAAAGAATTGATAGAAATGAACAAGCAGGTCCCTTAAACATACCGGATCTAAATTTAAAAATTCAATTAAATAAATTATAAAAGCCGTTAAGTGGTTATTTTTAATATAAAACTTGATGGCTCTTATTCGTTTTTGCTTAAATTATACCGTCTTATAAACTTTTTATACTTTTTATATAATATTTGTAGGTTTTAAGGTTTTGATGTAGAATATATTATCAGGCCAAACACTTATAAAATATGTATAGCGGGCTCTCATGTTTTGTAAACTAAATTTACTAAAATTTTGTGGAGTTGATAATAATGGATAAAAACCGCAATAGAAAACAGAACAGAAATTTAAAATCGTTAAGGGAAGGGTTTACTAACGAGGCATATGGTATTTTTATTATTGCACTTGGGTTAGTCCTACTTGTGAGCATACAGGGGAACAGCGCAGGGAGAGTTGGGAACTTAATAAAACTTATTTTTAACGGATTATTTTCCAATGCGGCATTTATATTGCCCTATTTAACAATTTTATGCGGTGTGTTTATCTTTATTAACAGATCGGTAGCAAGAGAAACTAAAACCGTATTGTTTTATATATTGATATTTATTTCTATCACAATATTTAAATCACTTGCTTCTGTCAAAATTATAGACAGTATTACATTTTCCGGTACCGGTGATTGGTTAAAACAGATTTTTCAATTGGGCACGGAGGGCATTGGCGGTGGTGTTGTCGGTGTCGCCATAACTAAACTATTGGTTAATCTGTTTGGGGTTGCCGCTACTTATATAATAGTTTCCGCTCTTATGCTTATAGTATTGATTTTATACACAAAAATATCATTGCTTGAAACATTAGTGATGTTGAGGGAAAGAGCCGCAACAATTTCAGATTCAATAAAAAAAATTGCCTTAATTCCGGTTAAAGACGATATCAAAAAAAATAAAAAATCTAAAAGGAAAAATAAGAATATATCCTTGGGTATGGAAAACAATGATAATTTAGAAGGGGATATGGAAGAAAAAATTAAAATATTGGATTTTACTACAATCGATCCGAATGATTCCCTAAATAATAAAAAAATCTATGGTGACAATGATATAAGACAGGAGCCTTTGGATAAGATAGGTAATGAGCCCGTTGATACCCATAACATAGTTGATTATAACCGGGATAATCTGATTTTAAATTATCAATTGCCCGGTATTGAACTTCTTAACGAGGTAGTCTCACAACCCGGCAGGGAAGATAAAAGGAAGATCATATCAAAAGCCAAAATATTAGAAGATACATTATATAATTTCGGTGTAGAGGCCAAGGTTATACAGGTACACAGGGGGCCTACAATTACAAGATATGAACTACAGCCCAGCGCGGGAGTTAAAGTGAGCAAAATAGTTAATTTAAGCGATGATATTGCTTTAAATTTGGCTGCACATGCTATCAGAATTGAAGCACCCATACCGGGGAAAGCTGCCTTAGGCATAGAAATACCCAATGAAAATATTTCCACTGTTGTCCTTAAAGAAGTATTAGACAGCTCCAATTATAAAAATTCTCTTTTAAATCTGCCATTTGCCTTAGGTAAGGATGTTTCCGGTACATCCATAGTTACAGATATATCTAAAATGCCGCATCTATTGATTGCCGGAGCCACGGGGTCCGGAAAGAGTGTCTGTATAAATGCCCTTATATTGAGTATCTTATACAGTTCGGGGCCGGATAAAGTGAGATTGCTTTTAATAGATCCCAAGGTTGTGGAACTCAGCCAATACAACGGAATTCCTCACTTGCTCATACCGGTTGTAACTGATCCCAGGAAGGCGACAAATGCGCTCAATTGGGCCGTAGATGAGATGTCCAAGAGATATAAAATGTTTGCAAAAAATAGCGTTCGTGATATTGACGGATATAATAAAAAGTTTGAAGATAATAAAATACCGTATGTGGTTATTATTATTGATGAGTTATCTGATTTAATGATGGTGGCTCCGAATGATGTGGAAGATGCAATATGCCGGTTGGCTCAAGTGGCACGGGCCGCGGGGCTGCATTTAATAATAGCAACCCAAAGGCCTTCGGTAGACGTAATTACGGGAGTTATTAAGGCGAATATACCTTCAAGGATTGCTTTTTCCGTGGCATCGCAGACAGATTCAAGAACAATTTTAGATATGGGAGGAGCCGAAAAACTTCTGGGTAGGGGGGATATGTTATTTTACCCGGTCGGTACTAATAAACCGATCAGAATACAGGGAGCCTTTGTATCCGAAAAAGAAGTAGAGAGGGTAGTGACTTTTATAAAAGAACAATCGGGAACACCTGATTATGAGGATACGATAATCGAGCAACTCAGCCGGAGCAGCAGCATACCCGTAGATGAAGACGAATTATTTGAGGATGCTTTAAAATTGGTGGTAGAGGCCCAACAGGCATCTATCTCTATGCTTCAAAGAAGGCTAAGAATAGGATATAGTAGAGCGGCAAGATTGATTGATATTATGGAATCACAAGGCTTTGTAGGCCCTTATGAGGGCAGTAAACCGAGGCAAGTATTGATAGATAATCAATTTTTAGAACAAAATATAAAAAAATCTATGTAAGTTTTTTGTATCAATGGGTTTATAATTAGAAGGTGAAAAATTTGTTTACAAAAATAACCGTTGAAGAAGCGATTAATATGGAAGATAAGATTTTTATCGATGTTCGTTCTCCATCGGAATTTGCAAAGGGTTCCATACCGGAAGCGGTAAATATTCCTATTTTAGATGATAATGAGAGGGTTGATGTAGGCTCTATATATATGAATAAAGATCCGGAAGAAGCTAAGATCAAAGGAATTGAATATGCTTCAATCAAACTTTCTTTTATTTATAATCAAATTTCCTTGTTGGCAAAAGAGCATAAAAATATTATATTATTTTGTTGGCGCGGTGGGTTGAGAAGTGACATCATATCGGGTTTTTTAGGTGCATTGGGTGTAAATATTTATCAATTGGAAGGAGGATATAAAAAATATCGCAGATATGTTATCGAATATTTTAACGAGGATAGATTTAAACAGAAATTTATTGTACTTCATGGTTATACAGGGGTCGGTAAGACCGAGATCCTTACACGATTGGAAACATTAAATATTCCCATACTCGATTTAGAATATTTGGCTAAAAATAGCGGTTCTGTTTTTGGAAAAATATCTTATCAAAATGAAAAACCCATAACTCAAAAAACATTTGAAGCATTGCTCTTCAGGACCCTAAGACTGAACAATAACAGATATACTGTTGTAGAAAGTGAAGGGCACCGTGTGGGAGGTCTGTCATTACCCAGGGGCTTATGGAATGCAATAGTTGAAGGAAAACATGTTTTAATTGATACGGATTTGAAAACCAGAATTAAAAGATTAGTAAATGATTATGTGGTTAAAATCTCTAATTGTAACATTTTATTAGAAGATGCCGTTACCCATTTAAAAAAGAAGATAGGTGAAAAAAGGGTAAATCAGCTTATTTCATGGATTGAAAAACAGGAATATTCGAAGGTTGCGGAAGAATTAATCGTAAATTACTACGATCCTTTATATAAACATTCTATTGATAATTATAATTATATAATGGAAATCAATTATGTAGATATAGAGGAAGCCGTGGATAAAATAGCAGAACTTTATTATAGCTTGGAACACGGATCAAATTGAAGATATAAGCCGATTCAATATATGGCTTCGGCGGCGGATATATCTTACAGTAGAGTATAATGGGGGAAAGTACAAATGAATCTAGCTAATAAATTGACTATATTGAGAATTTTTTTAATTCCTATTTTTATGATCTTTCTCTTAAATAAAATACCCTGCGGCGAACCGATTGCTGCCGGAATATTTATAATTGCAGCTATCACCGACATATTGGACGGGCATATTGCGAGAAAAAGAAATGAGATCACAAATTTAGGTAAATTTATGGATCCTTTAGCCGATAAGCTATTGGTTTCAGCTGCTTTGATTTCTTTTGTCCAAATGGGGAAATTGCCTGCCTGGATAGTGATTATAATAATTGGAAGAGAGCTCACCATAAGCATATTGAGGGCTGTTGCTGCGGCCGAGGGAAAAGTTATAGCCGCCAGCCTGTGGGGAAAAGCTAAGACAATATTCCAGATCATCGCTATCATATCACTTTTGATAAATAATTTTCCCTTCAGTTATATTAACTTTCCTTTCGATAGAATAATGGTGTGGGTGGCCTTAATATTTACCATAGTGTCGGGCGTGGATTATGTCGTTATAAATATAGATGTACTAAAATAATATTTGCAGGATAATATAAAATAATTGTACGAAAAATAGCGTAAAAATTTTTGCAGATATAGTTTGACCTTTTCCATTTTATAATATATAATACTATTAGAACA
>JALNXC010000020.1 GCA_023230535.1 Alkaliphilus sp.
TATCAATTATATTTATAATATCCCCTTCTTGTAAATCGGGCAAATTTATATCTTCCGATATATTTGAATAACTGTATACCTTTAAAAATCCGTCAAATTTCAAAATGGAACCCGTGGCCTTAAACATAATTTTATTTACTTGAAGGTCTACGGATAGGGTATCGTACAGCGCCGGGGACATTTGGCTCGCTACATATCGTTCCCATATCAACTTATATAATAAATATTGTTCTCCGGTCAATGAGGATTTAATAGTATCGGGATGTTTGCCTATATCCGTAGGCCTTATGGATTCATGCGCATCCTGTACGTTTTTCTTTTTGGTGACTGTTTTTTTAGTAGATTTCTTTTTTATATATTGTTTGCCTATATTTTCAGTAATATACTGTTCCAGGATTTCAAGAGCATCGTCCGATATCCTGGTAGAATCGGTTCTGATATACGTAATGAGGCCTATGGTCCCTTCTTTTTTTAGATTTATGCCTTCATATAATTGTTGCGCCAAAGACATTGTTTTTCTGGTAGGAAAACCTAATTTATTTGCAGCCTCCTGTTGGAGTGTACTTGTAGTAAAGGGCAAGCCCGGATTTCGCCTTTTTTGGCCTTTTTTAACTTTTGTTACGGTTAAAGTATCATCACCGATAATATCCAAAATCCTGTTTACTTCTTCTTCTGTTTGTATATTTTTATTTCCCAAATCATCGGAATAAAATTTAACTTCAAATTTTTCTTTTTTGTCATTCTCTACTTTTAGGATTAAACTCCAATATTCTTCCGGTTTAAAATTTTTTATCTCTTCTTCCCTATCTATGATAAGCTTTGTGGCTACGGATTGTACCCTGCCCGCGCTGAGCCCCTTCCTGACATTTTTCCAAAGCAGGGGACTGATCTGATACCCTACTAATCTGTCTAAAACCCTTCTTGCCTGCTGCGCATCTACTAAATTGCGGTCAATGGGCCTCGGTTTTTTTATTGCATTTTTGATAGCATTTTTAGTGATTTCGTTAAATTCTATTCTGCAGAGGGCATCTTCGTCTATCCCCAATGCCCTCGCTAAATGCCACGAAATAGCCTCGCCTTCCCTATCGGGGTCGGTTGCCAAATAGACCTTCTTCGATTTCTTTGCCAAGGCCTTGATCTCCTTTAATACCGGCCCTTTGCCCCGTATAGTAATATATTGCGGTTCAAAATTATTATCTATATCAACCCCAAGCTTGCTTTTAGGTAAATCAATAACATGCCCGACAGATGCTTTTATAACATAACTCCTCCCTAAAAATTTTCCTATGGTTCTTGCTTTCGCCGGTGACTCTACAATTACCAAAGATTTTGTCAATTAATAACACCTCCATCATGCTATATTTTTCTCAGACTATCAGACAAAATCAAATTTTTACATCATATCGATTTATTCTACTGCTGTAAATATTTTTCCCGGCATCTGATTTATATAACCCTTAATCTCCAATATAGTTAAAATAGGATTTAATTCAGATGCCTTTATCCCTGTTTCATTTATAATTAAATCAATATTTATAGGGTTTCTTTTTATTACATTAAACACTCTTATCTCTAAATCACTCAGATCGTCTTTTATTGATTGCTTTTCGTTCATTTTATCCATCGGATATCTATATTTGAGATTTTCTATTATATCATCGACTTCAAGCAAAATCCTGGCACCGTCTCTGATCAATTTATTAGCCCCTTTGCTTTGAATGTTATTGATATTGCCGGGCAGAGCATAGACATCTTTTCCCTGATCAAGTGCAAAACCCGCAGTTATCAATGCACCGCTTTTTTCCGGGGCTTCAATTATAATTACACCATCCGATAACCCGCTGACAATTCTATTTCTGGCGGGAAAATGATATTTTAACGGCGGTGTATCCAAACAATATTCTGAAATAACACAGCCCTTTTTAAATATTTCATCGGTCAGAGCCCTGTTTGAAGCCGGATAATATTGGCCCAACCCACATCCTAAAACCCCGATAGTATATCCGTTACCGTCTAATGCTCCCTTATGGCCGCATGTATCTATTCCCAAAGCCAATCCGCTTATAATTCCGACACCCCATTTTGCAAGTTCTTTTGCAAACTGATGTGCGGCCCATTTGCCATAAGGTGTTGCCCTCCTCGTACCGACTATAGATATCAAAGGTATATCAAAATCTATTTTATTTCCTTTTACATATATTACATATGGGGGATCGTATATATTTTTTAATTTAGAAGGATAGGCGGAATCAAAAATTGTCAGAGGCAATATATTATTGTCATCCAAACTCCCGAAAATTTTTTCTACAAATCGTTCATTTCTATTTTCTATAATTCTACCGGATATTATACTCCTATCCGTCAGTGCATTGATAATATGTTTTTCATCCGCATGCCAGACTTCCTCAATATTATAAAAATAGTTTGCCAAATGTTCTATATCTTTGTGGATGATGCCCTCTATGTGATTCAACCATATGACTATATCTCTTTGCTTCAACATCATATTATATCCCCCAGACTATTATTTTGCCGTAAATAGTATATTATAAAATATGCAGATTCGGAATTTAATAAAAAACCATGCCTGATTGTTTTTATGCGATATCCGTATTATGTATTACGGTGCAAAAATAACAAACCTTTTACAAATTATCATAAATGATAAGTGTTTTTTATATAGTTTTATGAAATTATTCCGCTTAAATTTCTGTATTGCAGAGCCTCGGCCAGATGATTTTCATAAATAATATCCTTTCCCTCTAAGTCCGCTATAGTTCTTGCCACTTTTAAAACCCTGCTATAACCCCTGGCACTCAGATTCATCTTATTAAAAGCTAAGTTCATCAACTGTTGAGCAATGGGATTTAAAGTACAGTATTTATTTATTGCCGCTCCGTCCAACTGGGAGTTAAACAAATACTTTGTTTTCTTATATCTTTCCAATTGAATTTCCCTAGCCCTTTCCACACGTTTTCTTATTTCTTCGGAAGATTCGGATCCCTTATCATCTGTTAAATCCTTATATTTTACAGCTGTGGTTTCAACTATTATATCTATTCTATCCATTAAAGGGCCTGAAATTTTGTTAATATATCTGTTTATTTGATAAGGGGTACAGTTGCATTGCTGCCCGCCTTCGGTTCCATAATACCCGCATGGACAGGGATTCATTGCGGCCAGTAATATAAAATCCGCCGGATAGGTATACGAACCGTTTATCCTTGATATATTTATAACCCTATCTTCCAGGGGTTGCCTCAATACTTCCAATGAGGTTTTATTAAACTCCGGAAGTTCATCAAGAAACAGAACACCGTAATGGCTCAAAGATACCTCCCCCGGTTTAGGAATTCTTCCCCCTCCGGTTATAGCAACTGTTGAACTGGTATGATGGGGGGACCGAAAGGGCCTATTGCGAACCAAACCTTCATGCGCATCGAGTAATCCGGCTACACTGTATATTTTTGTGATTTCAAGGGCCTCATGAAATGTTAGTTTTGGAAGTATTGAAGGTAGCCTCCTTGCAGCCATGGTTTTACCCGAACCCGGAGGCCCTATGGTAAGCACATTATGGTTTCCCGATGCTGCAATTTCCAAAGCCCTCTTTAGGTTTTCCTGGCCGCGTAAATCTCTAAAGTTTTCCAAATTAGTTTCTTCTTCATAATTGTATTCAAAGGGTTCCATATATGTATCTAATCTTTTTTCATCCATAAGATGGAGTGCTATATCATTTAGGGTATGTACGGGTACTATCTCCATTCCGTCTACAATTTTTGCCTCTTCTAAATTTTCATATGGCACTATCACTTTTTTTATGCCCCTATTGCACATTTCCAATAACATGGGCAGCACACCATTAACCTTATTAACTTTACCATCCAGGGATAATTCTCCAAGTATCAGTGTATCTTCTAATCCCTCTAAAGGAATTTGCATGGATGCACCCAGAATACCCAAGGCAATAGGCAAATCAAAATGGCTGCCCTCTTTCTTGGTATGTGCAGGAGATAAATTAATTGTAATTCGTTTTAAAGGAAAGTTTAATCCACTGTTCTTTATAGCGGCGCGTACCCTATCTTTAGATTCTTTTATAGCCATGTCGGGCAACCCTACAACATTTATATTCGGCAATCCGTTGGATATATCCGTTTCCACATCTATCGCGGTAACTATTAATCCTGTTAAACAACAGGTTTTCACTTTCGATAACATAGATCCACTTCCAATTCGTCGGTTTTAACAGATCATATTACAACTATATGTATGATATTTATAATAACCATGCGACCCGACATCGGCTCATGACCGAAGTCACAAGTATACATGGTAGATTATCAATCGGATATAAATTCTTCAATATATAAATTAATTCTATGTATAAAGCCCTTTTCCTGCAATTTTCTTAATTTTATACAAAACGCCGCTCTATATATACGGTTAAAATGCATTTTCTATATGATTTATTTTGTACTTTTTCCCCATCAATTTCACTTCTATAACATCAAATCTATAACTGAAATGACTTTTATCCAAGTTTTTATATAATATATATTGTTGTGATAATTTTTGTATTGTCTGTTGTTTTCTATAATTAACCGCCTCCGAAGGTATGCCGAATATACCCGAAGTTCTGGTCTTCACTTCAATAAATATAATAATATCATGTTTCTCGGCAATAATATCCAGTTCCCCCAATTTTGTGCTATAATTGCAATCTAAAACATCATAACCCTTTTCCTTTATGTATTTTACCGCTAATTTTTCCCCTATTGAACCTATATGTATATTCATAGCACTGTCCCCCGAAATGTAAACTATAATATCTTACTCAAAAAAGTTTTTCTATGCATTGGGCTGGCTCCGTATTGTCTCAATGCCTCTCTGTGTTCTTTCGTTCCATAACCTTTATTTTGTTTAATATTGTAACCCGGATATTTCATATCCCATCTCTCGCAGAGCCTATCCCTTAAGACCTTAGCCACTATGGACGATGCTGCTATACCATGACTGGAATCATCACCCTTAATGATAGCCATCTGGGGAATGGATAATTCTATCTCTTCCGCATCTACCAATATATAGTCGGGGAGAATATTATTCTCATCTCTATCTTTGAGAGACATGACGGCTTTTTTCATCGCCAGTTTGGTAGCATTTTTTATGTTGATTTTATCTATAATTTCCGAAGAAACCATACCTACGCCCATAGCTATACATTCTTTTTTAATAATTTCATACAGTTGTTCTCTTTTCTTATGGGATAGCTTCTTGGAATCCCTTATACCTTCTATAAATAAACCTTTCGGCATAATAACCGCTGCGGCTAAAACCGAACCGAATAGGCATCCGCGGCCTACTTCATCACAGAAAGCTATATAATCATATCCTTCATCCCATATAGAATTTTCTATATCTAATGTCGGCATTTAATATCTCCTTTTAATTATAATTTCCGCATAATCCGTCTGATTTGTAAGATGACTTAAAGCTTTTTCTATCACCCTCAGTATTGTAAAAGGACCCTTTGAAGCCAAGATCCTTAACTGTCGATTTCTTCGTTGTTCAAGATAGGGTTGGACATTCCAAAGAGATGCGCCCAATCGTTGCGGATCTAAATTCATCTAATATTATATTTGATATTCTAAAATAGTCAATTTCATTTCCTTTTAAAATACATCCCCTATTTTTTGCTATGCGATCCGTCAGATCTATAATAGCATCATATTCTCCTTCTACTTTATATCTTTTAACAACCTTTTCCCTGTGTTCGGACCATAGTATTTCCAATAATTTATATGCTAGTGTCTCAATATCCATTATTTCATCTTTAATTGCCCCTGTAAATGCTAAATTTAACGCAACTGCAGGATCTTCGATCTTGGGCCATAAAATACCCGGAGTATCTAACAACTCCATATTTCCCTTTAACCTTATCCACTGTTTTCCTTTAGTTACCCCCGGTTTGTCTCCTATCCTTGCACTTTTTTTATCCGCCAGTCTATTGATGAGGGAGGATTTTCCCACATTAGGTATTCCAACGACCATTATTCTGACAGGCCTCGGTTTTCTGCCTTTTTTTATCAAGGCATCCATTTTGGCCTTTACGGCTTTCTCGCTTTCCTTTATCATCTGTCCTATTCCATTGCCCGTCATTGTATTTACAGGAACCGTTATTATTTGTTGTTTCTTAAAGTATTCTATCCACATAGATGTGACCCGGGGATCCGCCAGATCAATTTTATTTAATATAACAATTTGGGGGTTATCGCCTATAATCCGATTCAAATCGGGATTTTTGCTGCTCAGCGGTATGCGAGCATCCAATAATTCATAGACAATATCCACAAGTTTAAGCTGTTCCCTCAATAGTTCCTTAGTTTTTTTCATATGCCCCGGATACCAATTAATATTCACTATTCCCACCCCTTATCCGCCCGCAGACAGAACCACATTATCTCCGTACTATACGTCTTAATAATAAAAGGACTGAATATCAGTCCCTTCGAATCAGTATTTTTTCTTTTCTTTGATTTTGAATGCCGCCTTACCTACCCTATCACGTAAGTAATAAGTTTTGGCTCTTCTGGCCTGGCCTCTTCTGATAACCTCGACTCTCTCTATTCTTGGAGAATGTACTGGGAATGTCCTCTCTACCCCTACACCGGAAGCTATCCTCCTGACCGTAAAAGTTTCGGCGATTCCCCCTCCCTGCCTTTTGATTACAAGACCTTCAAATATCTGAATTCTCTCTCTGGTACCCTCTTTAATTTTAACATGCACCTTAACGGTATCCCCGGTACCAAATTCTCCGATATCTTTTTTTAACTGTTCCTTCGTGATCATTCTCAAAATATCCATAATTGCCTCTCTCCTTCTCATAGACGTTCTTATAATGTGTATAGAGGACCGTCCGTTCTACCTTGTAAATTATATCATAGCGATTAAAATATGACAATATATAATCGTTTAATATTTGATTTGATCGCTATTCATCTCAATGCTTTTTAAAAAATCCTCGTCCTCGTCTGTTAATTTTATATTTTTCAATAGTTCCGGCCGCCTTATATAGGTCAACCTCAAAGACTCTTTCCGCCTCCATTCATCAATCTTTTTATGATTGCCGGAGATAAGTACGCCGGGCACCTCCAAACCTCTAAAACTGACAGGCCTGGTATACTGTGGGTATTCTAATAAACCGGAATAAAAAGTTTCATCCTCATAGCATTGATTTTGTGATAATACCCCCGGTAATAATCTGGTTATGGAATCGATGAGCACCATGGCAGGTATTTCTCCACCTGTCAATACATAATCCCCTATTGAAATTTCATCGGTTACAATCTCATCTATTACTCTCTGGTCAACTCCTTCATAATGCCCGCAGAGCATTATAATAAATTTTTCTTTGGAAAGCTCAATTGCCATTCCTTGGTTAAAAATTTTACCTTTTGGAGATAAATAAATAACTCTCGGCTTTTCGTCTTCTTTTAAACCTAAGGTCCCGACTATTTGGTCATAACAATCAAAAATAGGTTGGGGAGCCATGACCATTCCGGGACCCCCACCGTAGGGATAATCATCCACTTTTTTATGTTTGTTATCGGCATAATCCCTTATATTGATATATTCCAGATCAATAATATTTTTTTCTTTTGCACGTTGAATCATACTATCGTCAAGGGGCCCGGAAAACATTTCGGGAAATAGAGTCATCACTTTGATTATCATCATACCATCCCCTCAATGGGGTCTATAATAATTTTTCTTTCCCCTAAACAAATTTCAGGTATAAACTTCTCAACGGCAGGTATCATAATTTCCCTGTTGCCTTCACCTTCTATGACATACACATCATTGGAACTTGTTTGAATTATATCCTTCACTTTGCCGATATATTCGTCCTTTGTCGTATAAACATCCAGCCCGACAATATCTGCTATATAATAGGTATCCTCGGGTAAATCCCTTCGCTGGTTTTCATCAATAAATAAATATTTATCTTTAAATCTTTTAACTAGATTAATATCCTCATATCCTTTAAAAGACAGAAGCACAAACGTAGGCATATATCTTACATTTTTTATATAAAATCTCTCGTCATAACCGTCTATATAAACCCGGTCCAATTCCTCGAAACGCTCCATATAATCCGTAAGAGGCAAAACCTTTAAATCTCCTTTTATTCCATGCGTATTGACTATTTTTCCTACCTTTAACATCTTTGCCATTAAATATATGCTCCTCTTTTAAATATATTATAAATAAAAGCCGGGTTCACCTGATCTATTGGATAATCTCAACAATCACCCTTTTATTTTGCTTTGTAGCAGCAGCTTTTACAACTGTTCTGATCGCTTTAGCGATTCTTCCCTGTTTACCGATTACTTTTCCCATATCCTCAGGGGCAACCTTTAATTCTAAAATAATCGACCGGTTTCCCTCTATTTCATTAACATTCACCTGTTCAGGATTATCTACTAACCCTTTAGCGATAACTTCTACCAAATGACCCATTTTCCTACCTCCTAAATTAAGGTAATTATTGAATTATACCATTCTTTTTGAATAAATCTTTTACAGTATCCGTAGGTTGTGCACCATTTTTTAGCCATTTTTCCGCCTTTTCGCTGTTAATTTTAATTTGTTTCGGTTCGGAAATTGGATTATAATATCCGATCTCCTCTATAAACCTTCCATCCCTCGGTGCCCTTGAATCAGCAACCACTATCCTGTAAAAAGGTCTTTTATTTGCACCCATTCTTTTTAATCTGATCTTAACCGCCATTATTTCACCTCCTTTGAAAATAATTTTTATATACCAATAAAAGGCATTTTAAGTTTTCTACCTTTTTTTACCGACTTCTCCATATCTGTAAACTGTTTCATCATTTTCCTGGTCTGTTCAAATTGTTTTAACAATTTATTTACCTGCTGTACGGAAGTCCCACTGCCGGCCGCAATTCTCTTTCTTCTGCTCCCGTTAATAATACTCGGATTTTGTCTTTCTTCCCGGGTCATGGATTGTATAATAGCTTTGACATATACCAATTCTTTGTCGTCTATATCCAGGTTTTTGAGCTGTTTTCCTCCCATACCCGGAATCATTTCAAGTATTTGACTGATGGATCCCATCTGTTGTACCTGTTGAAGCTGATCCAAAAAATCATCGAAAGTAAATTGCCGGCTCCTAATTTTCTCTTCCAATTCCTTAGCTTTTTGAGCATCGAAACTTTCCTGTGCCTTTTCTATAAAACTGAGCATATCGCCCATACCCAAAATTCTGGATGCCATTCTGTCCGGATGAAACGGCTCTATATCATCAAGTTTTTCACCAACCCCTACAAACTTAATAGGTTTGTTAGTGACTGCCCTGACCGATAATGCAGCACCCCCCCGTGCATCCCCATCCAATTTTGTCAATATAACACCATCAATACCTAACTCTTCATTAAAATGTTCCGCAACATTCACAGCATCCTGACCCGTCATGGAATCTACCACTAAGAGTATTTCATGGGGTTTAATTGCAGATTTTATATTTTGAAGCTCTCCCATGAGTTCCTCATCAATATGGAGCCTGCCGGCCGTATCTATCAAAACGACGTCATTACCATTGTTGACGCTATGCTCTATTCCGGCTTTTACAATATCAACCGGATTTTGTATATCTCCCATTGTAAACACCGGTGCTCCTACTTTTTCTCCCACGACCTGAAGTTGTTTTATGGCTGCAGGCCTATATATGTCCCCGGCTATCAATAAGGGCCTTCTTCCCTGTTTCTTTAACATGCCCGCCAATTTACCCATAGTTGTTGTCTTGCCTGTTCCTTGCAAACCCACAAGCATCATGATAGTAGGGGGCCTGGAAGCAAAATTGATTTTGCTTTGAGATTTGCCCATCAATTCCGTCAATTCTTCATTCACTATTTTTATAACCTGTTGAGCGGGGGTTAAACTTTCTAAAACTTCGGAACCTACCGCTCTTTCTTTAAGTTTATTTACAAAATCCTTGACAACTTTAAAATTGACATCCGCCTCTAAAAGAGCAAGCCTTATCTCTCTCATCGCTTCATCCACATCTTTTTCCGTCAGTTTGCCTTTATTTTTTAACCTTTTAAATGCGTTTTGAAGTTTCTCCGCCAAACTTTCAAAAACCACAGTTACACCTCCCTTGCAGGGTCTCAATTATTTAGAAACTTATATAGTTCCTCTTTAATGTAAAAAATTTGTTTTGTCAATTTTTCTGAGGAAGAGATCGAAGCCAGTTCATTTTCTAGACTTATCACGCTATTTAATATATCTGAAATTTTTTTGTTTTTAATATCTATGAGCCTTATAAAATTAAGCTTTTCTTCATATTGGTATAATAATCTTTCGGTTCTTTTTAACATGTCATAAACAGCTTGTCTGGATACATCAAATTCATCAGCTATTTCCCCCAGGGATAAATCCTGATTATAATAGAGA